>NZ_JAHKKC010000002.1:0-290205 GCF_020496585.1 Alcaligenes sp. 13f | reverse complement strand
CCATCAGGCGCTGCTTCAGACCCGCGCCGCCCAGGCTCGGGGAGCACGGTTTATGCAGACGCTTTAGCCAGCGCCGCATCAATCTCGGTCAGCAGGCGCTTAACGCCTATCTTGTCGTTCAACTCCAACGCTCGGGTGTAGTGCCGGTGTGCCTCGCGCAGGTCGCCACGGTCATACAACGCAGCACCTAGCGCCTTATGCAGCTTGGCGCGGGCCTCGTCGTGCATGTCATGGCTGGCAGTCAGGCGCTCTATTTCCAGCAGTACCTGCAGCGGGAATGGTTTGCCCGCCTTTTGCTGGGCCAGTGCCGTATCGGCCACTTCATCAACCAAAACGGTGGCGACATTGCGCTGATACTGGTCGGGCAGGACCAGGTCATGCTGGAGCACGTAGTGACCGATGCGAAGCGCTTCATCAAAGCTGCCCACATCCAGATGCCAAACCATCGCCGTCACCAGGACATCGTCCTGGCCACCACGCCCGGCATCCAAAACACCGTTGATCCAATTTTCGTACTCGGGCAGGATCTCACGCTTGACCTCGATCTTGCGCTCGATGCTCTGGATGTCCTTGAGCCGACGGCGGTCAGCATCCAACTTGGCCAGCATCAGCTCATAGGCCGTGTTACCAGCCAGACTCTCTCCTGGATCACTCTGTGCAGCTGCCATTGCGGCAGTCACAGTCTCAAAGCGCCGTTGTGCTGGGCTGCTCATATCAACCTCCGTTAATCCAGGGTGATGTTCTCGGCCAGCGCCGCGCAGCCGTAGTCTTCCAGCTCGTAGGCATCATTGGACGACTGGAACGTGTCGATCCGGTCGCGGGCGGGGTTGTCGATCACTGATCGGCGCTGAGCGCCTTCCTGGTAATACAGGGACAAGTTATCCAGGCGTGTGACCAGAATCGCATTGGGCGGGAAGAACGGCACGCGAACAGCTGGCAGATTGCCGATACGTTTCTGACTGATGATCAGATCAGCGGCCAACTGTTCGGTCGGAGCCTGGCTGGTGTTCACCAGGGGGAAATACTTGTCAGCAAGCAATTTGCGTCCACAAATGGCCACCAGCTTGGTGTCCTCCTGATGCCAGGGATCGACCATGTTATTGACCAGGTCAAACACGACCGCATCCAAGTTTTTGTATTCGGCTGAAACGCCGACCTTCAGCTCGCCCGAGCCTGCGTCCGTCTCAAACAGACGGCGCTGAGGGGCTTTGGTACGCAGCTTTTGCAACCAGCCAATGCCCACATCTTGCAGCAGCGGATTCGCAGCAGGATCAGACGTAGCTGCGCGACTGGTGCCGTTAAAGCCAATGGTGATTCGGCTAAGCGCAATGGCCTGCAAAATCATGTTCGTCAGGCGTACCTGGAAGTCAGGGAACTTGGCCCACTGGTCCAGTTGAGCATACGTCACATAGGTGTCGTAGTTGGTCTGTTCACAGCGGTATTTGTTGTTATCCAGCTCGGCCACAGACTTGGGCTGACGTTCTTTGGTTTTCGTGTCGGTGGTGCTGGCAATGGGGCCACCAATGCCCAGGCCGATTTTCTCGCCTTCCTGCTCGCGCACGCCAAAGAGATTGATGCTTTTCAGGAACTCGCTGGATTCCTGAATTTTGTTTTCCATGGTCTGCTGCACACTCGGGTCAGCAGTGAACTTGCTGACAACAGCGGCCAGTTGGACATGGTTCAAAGTAGCCAAGCGGTTCAGCCAGGCGTCAAAGGCAATGCGGGTTTCGTTACGCATGAATTTTGCTCCGTGATTCGGTGATGGGGATCAGCAATCGGTCTGTACCAGGCCGTTATCGCCAGTAGCGGGAGGGCGATGCTGTCTACCAGCATCAGTGCTTTCGATGAGCTGCTTAAAATCGTTGAAGTCTTGGCGCAGCTCAGCCAGCTCTTTGCCCTGGCCCTTGAATGCAGTCTGAACGTTCGCCAGCACCTGCTCTTGCTCAGTGCTGTGTTTAATTACATCCCCGACCAGTTCGACCAGCTCAGTCAAATCTTGATCCGTCGCCTTGTTTTGCTTCTTGAACATGGCGGCCAGGTTCTTCAAGCTCTCGGAAAAACGAGATGGCTGCTCATCCTGGTCTTCTTCAAAGTCCAGATCCAATGCCGTAGCCACGCTGAACAGGTTGCCCTTGTCCTGCTTGCGCCCCGCCAGCGGTGAGTTGTCGGCCTGCTGCTGGGAAAACTGCAGCATTTCTGTACCTAAAGAGGCTGGGCTGTCCGTGACGCCCAGACCGGTCAAATAGGCCTTGCCCGACCCAGTGAAGTCAGGATTAATTTCGATGGAGCTGTAGACCTTCTGGCGCTTCTTGTTCAGCGCAACCAGCTCATCAGTAGGATCCAGCTGAGCGAACAGCTCCAGCTTGCCACCCTCGCCTTCTCGGGCTTCAAGCGCCAACACGTCGCCATAGGCGCGGAAGCTGCTGTCTGGGTGAATCCCGCGCAAATGCTCCAGCCAAATACGAGCGCCGAACTTCTTCGGATCGTAGCTGGCGGCCATTTGCTGGATCCATTCGCGGGTAATCGTGCGCCCGTCTGTAGCCGCACCTTCGGTGGCCACACGGAAAAACTTGGGTTTGAATTTCATGCCTTGCTCGCTGTGTTTGACGACGATAGGGACATGATTGCCTCGCCAGCCTGATGCCTCAAGCAAGCGGGTTTCGCCATGTTCGATGGCGAATATCAGACAGTGTTTAATTAGGAGGGGCCTGCCTATTCTGGCGGCATGCTCACCGTAGAACACGATCACGACAACCGCCGCCTGGCCAAGTTTCTGTACTGGCAAGGCTGGTCTTTAACAGCGATTGCCCATCACCTGGGCGAGCGCCGGTCTACCGTGGGATCGTGGAAAAGCCGCGATGGCTGGGACTCTGCCTCTGCCCTGGAGCGTATTGAGGGTGCGACGGAATGCCGCATGGTGCAGCTCGTCCTGAACCCCAACAAGAGCGGATCCGATTACAAAGAGATCGACCTGCTTGGTCGCCAGATGGAACGCTACGCTCGGGTGCGCAAATACCTGGGCGCGGACGGCAACGAGGTCGACCTGAACCCGAACCTGGCGGCCCAGAACAGCAAGCCGCGTAAAAAACCACGCAAGAACCACCTGACCGACGAGCAGATCGCCAAGCTGGTGGAAGCTTTTGAAGGGTCGATCTTCCAGTACCAGCGGGTATGGTGGGAATCCAAGAACCAGCGCACACGCATCATTCTGAAGTCGCGCCAGATCGGCGCGACATGGTTCTTTGCACGGGAAGCCCTGCTGGACGCCCTGCTGACAGGCCGCAACCAGATTTTCATCTCGGCATCCAAAGCCCAGGCTCACGTCTTCAAGCAATACATCTTGGCGTTTGTGCGGGAGGTACTGGACATCGAGCTGCGCGGTGATCCCATCGTGCTGTCCAATGGGGCCACGCTCTATTTCCTGGGTACAAACTTTCGTACCGCCCAGAGCTATCACGGCAATCTGTACGTGGATGAGTTTTTCTGGATCCCGAACTTTGAGCAGCTGAACAAAGTCGCCTCCGGCATGGCCATTCACAAGAAGTGGCGTAAAACCTACTTCTCAACGCCATCGGCCATGAGTCATGAGGCATACCCATTCTGGTCCGGAGAAAAGCTGGGCAAGATCCAGGCCAAGTCCACCATCAAAATGGATGTCAGCCACAATGCGCTCAAAATGGGCCGTCTGTGCGCAGACCGGATCTGGCGTCAGATCGTCACGATCTATGACGCAGAAGAAGGCGGCTGCGACCTCTTCGACATCGAGGAGCTGCGCAACTTCGAGTACACCGAGGAAGAGTTTCAGAACCTGCTGCTGTGCATCTTCCTGGACGACACCAAATCGGTATTCCCGCTACAACTACTGCAGCGCTGCATGGTGGATTCGTGGGAGGTCTGGACTGACCTTAAACCCCATGCTGCACGCCCCTTTGGCAATCGCGAGGTCTGGATCGGGTACGACCCAGCCGACACCGGGGACCACCAGGGCTGTGTCGTTCTAGCCCCGCCTGCAGTCCCTGGCGGCAAGTTCCGACTGCTTGAACGACTCCAGTTCAAAGGACTGGACTACGAACAGCAAGCCACCGAGATCCAGAAACTCTGCGGCAAATACCACGTCACGCATATCGGCATCGACACCACCGGCATGGGCGGGGCTGTCTACCAGTTGGTCCGCAAGTTCTTCCCGGCTGCAGTAGCAATCAACTACTCGGTCGAAGTCAAAACAGAGATGGTGCTCAAAATGCAGAACGTCATGCGCAATGGCCGTTTTGAGTTTGACGCCGGTGCCGTTGACTTGGCCCAGTCGTTCCTGTCTATCCGCAAGCAGCTCACGCCAAGCGGTCGCCAAGCGACCTATGCCTCTGGCCGGACACGCGCCGTAGGACACGCCGATCTGGCCTGGGCCTGCATGAATGCCATCTATCACGAACCGCTACACGGCAGTACCGAGTCGTCTGCCAATATTTTGGAGTTTAGCGAATGAACGCAGTCACCGAAGCGACAGACCAGGTGCAGGCTGAGCAACCAGGCATTGAAGCTTTCACGTTTGGCGAGCCTGAATCCGTCCTGGACAAAAGCCGCATCATGGAACATTTCCAGGTACTAGATGCCGGAAAGTGGTATGAGCCGCCGGTGTCTCTGGATGGCCTAGCCCGATCCTTCCGTGCCAGCCCACACCACAGCTCCGCCATCTATGTGAAGCGCAACATTCTGGCCAGCGCCTTTATCCCGCATCCGCTGCTCAGCCGAGAGGATTTCAGCGCCTACGTGCTGGACTACCTGGTGCTCGCCAATGGCTATCTGGAAGCGCGCTGCAATCGCCTTGGAGCCCCGATAAAGCTAAAACCAGCCTTGGGCAAGTACGTGAGACGAGCAAGCCAGGAAGAGGATCGTTTTGTGTTCCTTCACTCGTGGGGCAAAGAGCACTGGTTTGAGCCAGGGCAGGTCTATCATCAACGTGAGCCAGATTTGCATCAAGAAATCTACGGAGTGCCCGAATACCTATCTGCACTCTCGTCGGCCTGGCTCAACGAAGAGGCTACCCTTTTTCGCCGCCGTTACTACAAGAACGGCTCTCACGCGGGCTACATCATGTATGTGACCGACACTATTCACAATGACACAGACATCAACGCACTGCGCCAAGCAGTCAAAAGCACTAAAGGCGTCGGGAATTTCCGTAACCTCTTCATGTACGCGCCGAACGGGAAAGAAAAAGGTTTGCAGGTCATTCCACTATCAGAAGTAGCAGCCAAGGACGAGTTTTTCAACATCAAGAACGTGACACGAGACGACATCCTGGCAGCGCACCGAGTGCCACCGCAACTGATGGGCGTCATGCCCACGGTAACGGGAGGCTTTGGTTCGGTGAAACCTGCTGCTGAAGTCTTCATCAAAAACGAGCTGGAGCCACTGCAAAATCGTCTCAGCTCGATAAATGACTGGCTTGGCATAGAAGTGGTGCGGTTCAAACCATACGAAATGAAAGACGATTCGTGACCTCTGGGGCCACTAAAAAAAACAGGCCCATCAGTCAGCTATAGGGTGATTAGTGTTTGGTGCCTGATACTTCACATTACTCATTTGCCGTGTGACTGGATGCCACTGAAAGGCGGTTTCAGGTCGTGCCGTACTCAGTAGTTCAAGAGCTGCCTCTGTACTGGTATTAAGATCAGTCCACTCGCGAGCAGCGTCAGGCGTTAGAACAACTGGTCTACGATCATGGATGTCCACCATCCCGCCTGCGCTCGCGTCAGTCACTATCGCAAAACCATGTTCAACATCATTATCCTTACCTGGTTGCCACGCCGTAATGGCAGCTAGGTAGATTGGCTTACCGTCCCGCGAGTGGATAAACCAAGGCTGCTTATCTCCTGGCTCACCTGTCCATTCAAACCAGCCATCAGCTGGTACCAGTACACGTCTGCCAAGTAGGCCGCGCCACATCGGAGACTTTTTCAATATGGTATCTAATCGGGCATTTATTACAGGTGGCCGCTTGTACCATTCAGGCTTGTATCCCCAAAAAAGCCGGTCGACCTGGTCAGTCCCGTCCCCCAGCTGGTGAAGTACAAATGGGCGAGTGCCAGGAGGCACATTATATTTCAAGCCACTACCAATCTTGCCCAGGTCATGGGGATTCCAGTTCAATGACTCTTCATACTCAACAGGCTCTCGGGCCTGGCGAATGCGTCCACACATTGGCACCTCCATTAAGGTTTTAAACCTGATTGGTCTTGATTGCCTCGCTTCAAGTAATACGCCATATCTCCGTCCCGACCCTCGGTACGGTGCGGAAAATTAAATCCTCGACGGTGGTCCTCGGCCCGAATATAGCCCTGAACGGCGTTCTCCATTCTGAGAGCTTCAATGAGGGGTTTGAGCCGGTTCATGTTCTCACCGAGCCCAGTCAGCGGCATTGTGCCAAGAATGGAGTACGTCAAAACGGCCAGCTCGCGCAGGCGCTTCACTTCACGCAGCAGGCTCATCACGTCCTGGTTGCGTCGATTCCCGTCTTGAATCGCTTTCAACTCACGATAGGTAAGCATGATAAATACTGTTTAAATAAACAGTAAATTAGCATTTTTCACGCGCCAAAGTGTTACCAACCAAGAATACACAGAATTTTCAATCGAACGAGTCTCTGAGCTGCTGTATCGCCGTCCCCTCCGCGCCTGCGACGCTCACCGAATAAGCACCTTTTAACGCAGCCCCTCAAGCCCTAGGAGGCCCACCATTGGCACGGCTCACAAGGAATAAGGGGTACGCAACACTAACGCACTTTGACGCAGCTTAGGACGTATTAAACACGGCCAGCTGGGTTGTCTAGTTCTGGCTTGGACATGGGTGGGGCGTGGGAAAACAGTAACCTCAATAACCAGAGCCAAAAACAACTCATAACCTATTGATAAATATAACCTTCCGAGGTTACCCCTATAAGATAATCTGAAGTAACTAAAAAGATAACCAAACCATAAGCAGTTGATTAATAAGGAAATAATAAAAACAATAAATTATCTATAGTTAGGATAACCAGATTACTGTTAGGTTATTAAAAAGTTATCTTTTCTGTTTTCTCTGGAAGGCGCTTAAACACTGGCTTACAAGGTAATTGCCAAAGACAGGTTATCAAGGTTACTGTTTTCCCATGCCCTCCCGACTTTTTTGGTAGGACGGTATCCAGGCAGGGCCGCAGCGCAGAACCTGCTGGATAACCTATCGGGGTAGCAGCTACTGCCGGTGACAGTATTAATGACAGTATTTATCAACTCGTAAAACCAATACACGGCTACAAACAAGGCTTACAAGGGGTGATGTGAGTGCGCCCCAGGCCACCAAGAATTCAAACAAAAAGCCCAGTCAAACGACTGGGCTTTTTGTTTTTCTACGTGCCAGATGCGCAGACTCTAACCCATACACACGACGTGAAAGCATTTTCATTTCAGTGTGGAAATCTGCCCCCTACCTGCCTCGGACACCTCGTCTATCGATCATCAGACAGCATGCTTTGCCTACAGCAGTGTCGCTGGCATCGCCTCCAAGCGCTTGGCGGACTCACGTATTCCCAGTTCAATTGCCTCAAACACTTCCATAGGAAACTCAGCAGGCAGCTGCTGGGCGACCACCTCCAACACGTGCGGGACTCGTCCTAAGCAATCCATGATCAGGCCCTCCATGTTCTCTCCCCACCCGCACAGTCGGGCCATGTGGTTGAAATGCCGGCGCTGAATATCACGCAATCGGTAGTGGGTATTTTTCCCGCGAACGGCCATGGCCAGCTTGAGACGATTCACATCCAACTTGTTCGGTCCAGTACCCGTGACTGGCCAAGCCGACAAAACATCGTACAAAGGCGTCAAGCGGTAACGGCCACCAGGCAATAGAAAAATCGAAAAATTCTTCGCATGCCCATCAGTCGCTGCCAACATCCAAAACACTAATTGTGCTGTCAGCAAAGTACGCAAGTCCTGCTCCCTCGCTTCAGACAGCTGCAAAATACGCGCGATATCAACAACGCCCGGCCCGCCATCGGCCTCGTATTTAGCATCAGGAGACTTGCCTGTTGCCTGACAAAAGTCCTCCTGTGGCAGCCTCAGCCAATAAGACTGTACAGCCAACTTCCGGTCAAAACGCTCAACGATCAATACCTTTTGCTCTTCAAAACTGGCCATCTCGCAGTTAGCGACAGGTAAATCAAAGGCGCGCAAAATCTGTGCACACAGCCATTCATTTTCTACAGAACTGCGCATATCCGCTTGGCGGCCCCCCACCAAGCCCAATGGTAGTTTGAAGATATGCGTTGTCGGAGTAGATCCAACAGGTCGACACCATTGTCCGTGATGCCATAAAAAGGCTGTTTTTTCCTGGGCTCCTGCCAAAGATATTCTGAAGTCTTCATCAGACGCTTGCTGTTGCCCCAAGACCAACGGTGCAGCAGTAGCCGCCCTCAAAGCGTTAGCGATTTCAGCCTCGTTTAAAGGACAAGCCTGAATATCAAAGACATCATCGGGCTCCTCACCTTCGGGAAGCAGCTGAATAGCTCCAACACAATCACGCCCGATAGCCGTTAGCAAATCAAAAGCATCTGTGCTGGATGTTCTGAATCGTGTCTGCAGGCGACGGCGGATTACATCACTGTCTGGTAGCAGGTTGTCAAAATAATTCCGTACTTGAGGACCACGCAAAGGCGCGTTATCAATAGTGAACGGCAAAGAAAGCGATAGGGGACGCCCTTGTGATGATACGAGCCAAACAGGGTCGTAAGTCAGTCTATCCTCGCCATTGGCGGCTACTTGCCAAGTCCCTACCCGAAGGCCATTTGCCCATAAACCCAATAGGCGTTGCTGTGAACGGTGCGCCATGGCTACCATTCACTTGTACTTAAAGAGGCTTGAGAGCGCTGTTGTACGGCTAGCTCCAGCCCCAAAATACCAGTCAAGGCTAACAATCGCTCAACGGTTAACTGGCTCGGCTGACTTTCCAGTTCGGACAAACGATTTTGGCTGATCCCCAAACGAGATGCGACTTCCTGCTGCGTCAGACCTAAAGCCTTGCGTCGAGCAACAAGCTGATAACCAAGCTGATCACTAGTAGAAAGTATGTACATATCTATTTATCGCTAATGTCGATAATTTGAGTATATCGATTATCTCGATAAACAACAAATATCGACAATATCGATAAAATTAAATTATCGATATTAGCGATAAAAGCCTCAAAATCCCACCGGCTCCGCCATCCAGCCAAACCCGGCCGTCATGGTCGGTGGTGGTGTTACACAGGCCTTGCGCCCCTGTCGCAGCTCCGTCCAATTTCCCAGCAACGCCTGTTCGCAATGCGCCTCAGCCCGGCGCAGTTCGTTGCGTGCTTTGCTGGTGGTGACGCCAAAGCGTTCGGCCACCACACTCAGGCTCTGTTCTTCCAGCCGGGCCGCCAGAAAGATGGCGCGGCGTTGGCGGGGCAGCAGCTCGATGGCGTAGATCAGGACGGACAGCAAAGATCGGCCGATCAGGCTGGACTCTGGCCCCGGCATGGGGGAAATCTGCTGATGCTCTTCCAGTTCCTCCAGGGGTACCAGCGTCCCTCTGCCAGATTCGGCGCGCCATTCATCGATCGCCAGATTGCTGGCCATACGCAGTAAATACAGGCGGGGGTTGGCGACCGGCCCGATCTCCCGGCTGCCATGCAGACGCAGCCAGGTGTCGTGCAAGGCATCCGCTGCGCGGTCACGGCAGCGCAGGCGGATGGTCAATTGACGCAGCAGCTCTTCGTAGTGCACCTTCAGATACAAGCACAGTGAATACTGCGGCGTCACACACTCTTCATTACGCTTGCGTGTAGGCAAGGGCAGGCAAGTGGACAGCATGATCAGATCTCCCAGGCTCAAGCTACAGTGTCATCCGCCGCCGCTCCTCGGGCGTCAAGCGATCCAGAGCGGATTGCGGATTGGCGCCCAGTCCCAGGACCTGCACCGTACTGTCTTGGCGATACGCAGAGGCATCTATCCTGGAAGTCGCTGGGCCTGCTCCTGATGATGTGGCCCCGCCCCCTGACTGCCCTGCATCCCCAAATCCCAGAATCTGCACAGTAATGACCGAAGGCAGATTCTGACGAGCCTGTGCACGAGCGCGGTTGACCGTATCCTGCGCCGCCGATGCGGCCGACGATGCTGTCGCGCTGGCGTTACTCAAGGCGCCTGTGTTGACAGTCGCCACCACCGGAATTCCCTTGGACTCGCCCTGTACCTGAATATTGTCTGCATTGACCACACGCAAGGCGGCGATATTGATGTCGCCCGACACGCGAATCCCTGCCTCGCCCGCGTCCACCGTTCCCAATGGCGCAATCAGATCGATATAACCTGGCGGGACCTCGGGAACCGGGTTCAAGGTAGCGATACCTGCACCGGTATTAGGCGTTGATGGCGACAAGGCCACATTGCCAAACAGATCGTAAACACGACGTTGCGGTGTGTAGACCACCGTGGTCTTGCTACCCCGACCCGCGTTGATGTCCCCTGCTGCCGACCAGGCCAGAATATTGCCGCCAAAGGTCGTAAAGACCCGGCTCTGCCCCATCAGAATGTCGCTTTGCGAGAAGAAGTTGATGTCCCCTTCCCCTTGCGTGATCACACCTGATCCTGGACCAGGGTTAAAGCCACCATCAATCCCCACCAGGGCACGACCGCCAGGAGTCAGAATGCTGATGTCCCCACCAAAGTTGGTGTGAATACCTGCATCCAGCACGTCGTAGAACGACACGTTGTAACCCGGACTGCCCAAGGCCTCCCACTCGGCCTTGGTGATGTAATCCAGCTTGGGATTAGGCCGGCTATTGCCCGCCGTGTTGTTCACGTAATCCGCGTCGTAATACAGCGCACTGCTGTACATCGTCAAATCACCCGTGTAGCTCAAGGCCTTGCCTTGAGCATCCTGTTCGGGGAACAAGGTGGCAATCGCTTCACGACCCCGCAAATAGCTGCCTGCGCGCTTGCTGTCACTATCGTTGTACTCACGGCCCGATGCCTTCAGCTCTGCGTAGTACACATTGCGCAGATAGCTGCGTTGCTGCTCGGGCGGCAAGGCCTCGAAGAAGCTGCGGGCGTCCATGCTGGCCGCATCAAAATGCAGGCCCAGGCCGTTCTTGTCGCCAAAGCGGGTGCTCAACCAATTGACCAGGTGCAGCTGGCTCTCCAGCTTGTACTCTCGCGCCAAGGGACGACTGGAGGCATTGCGGCCTTCAGCCCTGGCCTGATCGCGTACCTGGTCCAGCTCTCCCTGCTTCTCCTGCAGGAAGGCTTGTGCGCCGGCTTCATCGCCTGTGTAGCCAAACTCGCGTTGCAGCCATTGCCCCAGCGTCAGGCCACCGCTATAGATGTACAGCGCCTTGCCCTGTTGATCTGCAAACGGCAGCTCCAGATCAGCCTGATTCTCGGGGTTCAGATAGCGCGCCGCAAAGTCGTTCCAATGCGCTCCTTCGCCCATTCCGGCCGAGACCGAAATACTGGCGCCGCCACCACGACTATCGGACAAGGCACTGCTCAAGGGCCCCAGACTCTTGATCTCGCCCTTGTCAGCCAGATACACATGACGCCCGGCCGACACGTCCAGCAAACCTGGCCCCAAGATGTAGAAGCTGCTGTTACGCACGTCCCGACCCGCTTCAACAATGGAAATATCGTCTGCCCAGGCATGGGTAATCAAATTACCGCGTGTCGTCGCAGTGGCACTCTTGGCCCCTGCCACGGCATCTTTCTGCCCCAGGCGTGTGCCCGAGTCGGTAATGTCACGCCCGGCCCGAATCGCCACAGGAACCGAGCCTTCCATACGTGAGCCCTGCGAGCCCGGTGGGTATCCCAACAACACTTCCTGACCGACGCGCAAGCCAACAATGTCGCCGTTGACGGCGTAGTAACGAGCGGGCTGACGTTGAGCTGCGGCAGTACCGATATTGACCGGCGTACCAAACACAAACAAGGAACCTGTATTTTGACGGCCTCCGTACAGCGAAGTGATCGTCTTGCTGCTGACGGTGAACCAGTCGTTGAGCTTGACGGCCTCGCCATCCACGTTATGAATTATGCGAGGGTTATAGCCGTACTCGCCGCCCCCTGTCTGCGATAGCAAGCCTACAAAGGCAGGACGGAAGGGGCTGGACATGGCCGCTGCGTCTGCCGCCGAGGCCGAGAAAACGTAGCCGGCCGCCTGAATGGAGCCCCCCGCCAGGAACTGCAGTTCACCACGCCCTGTTGCGTTGACAAACTGCTCGCCCATTGGCGAAGGGGCCAGTACCGTACCAAAGCCATAACGCAATATTGAATTGCTGGGTACAGTGGCATCGCTGGCACTGGCTCCATACTGAATATTGCCGTTAGCGGCCGCCGCACGCAGGATAGAAGGATAGAAATGACCATCTGCGTTATGGGACTGGTTGCGGCCTGGGTCGCCCCAACGCGTATCCTCATACGCATTGCGCTCATCCCAGGACGTGGTGGGCGTCAGGTTGCCTCCCACACTCAACAAATCAATCGCCGTCGCCGGTGTCCACAAGGAGAACCAGGACCAACCATTGCCGTCATAGTGCTGGCCATCTACGGAGAAAGGCGTTGAGCTTAAGGACGAGGTACGCCCTGGGTCTACCGTACTGCCCAGCACCAGATCGCCCCGCGTTTGCATGCGTACTGCGGAATCACCCAAGACCAGAATCGGACCACCTGTTGCGGTCCCTCCGCCGCTGGCATAAATATTGCCAGGACGCGTATCCATTTGATCTGTTCCACCAAAGCCCAGCTTTACCCCACCAACCGCGCCGGCATCCAGAGCAATCGCTCCTCGCAAATTCACCAAAGTGCTGTTCAGGTCATGCTCGTTCAAGCGCACATCGGGGTTCGGGTTCAGTGTGCCGCCCAGGCGCAGGACCAGGTCCCCGCCACCTGTCTGTACCAGTTCGCCCCCCGGGGTGATTCGGCCTGTGCTGCCCACCACCAGATGCAAGCCCTGGCTGCGCGGCGTATGCGTCTGCTGATTCCAGCTGCTGCGAATACCGCGCTGGTTCAACATGCCGGCATCCGCCCCGGCCTCCACGGTCAAGTTGCCACCACCCAAAGTACCCACACCGGTAAAGCCGGCCAGGAAAGGATCGTTGGCAAACAACCAGGTGTCGTACTCGCTATACCCGCCATTTGCGGTACCCGCCACATATGTCCCGAAGTTGACCCACCAGGCACTGGGAGTCCCTTCCGAGGCTGACACTGCACTACCCGTTCCCTGGCGCCACAACCAGTTACCCACTGCCGTAGAAGCAATCTGCTGACGCGTGTTGTAGAAGGTGTAGCTCTGATCATTCTTGCCGTCGTTATTGCCGACCAGATCCCCCTTCACACTGCCTTGAGCACGCAGCAACACATTGCCGCCCTTTTCGGGATACCAGGCCTGATACAGGCTGTCCGCACCACCGTCGACCAGCGACTCGAAACGCTTGCCTTCCGCGCGCAAGATCGTGCCATCGAACAACTTGCCACGCGCCTGGTTATAGGCCGCCCCCATCGATGCCGACGGCGTGCCTGCGGTGTAGACCCCATACAGCGAGTTCATCTCGATGTCGCCACCAGACACCAGATCCAGATCACCCACGCCCGTACGCAGGACACTGAACAGTTGTTCACGGGCGGGCTGTTTCACGTCTTGCATCTCGGGCGGTGTAGCGGGCGAGAGCTCGGCGGCCATATCGCCCATGCCAAAAATATTCAGTTCAGTGATATCGGTGCCGATAATGCCGTACGCTTGCAGCTCTTCGATCTGCGCCTGTGTCACCTGCTCACCAGAGACAGGCACAAAGCTCAACCAATAGCCCCCCGCCAGCAACTCAATCAGCTCTTCAAAGCGGCTGACCTCTCCCCAGCCATACACCGCTGGTTTACCCGTTCCTGGAATTTCGGTTGATTTCACGCCAAGGCCAAAGTGCGTATCCGCCAGCATCAAGCGACGCTCGGTATCAATCAACGTCAAGCGATTATCCGCTGCCGAGGTATCCGCCCCGGCAACCAGACGCAAATCCCAGGACTGCGAGCCAGCGGCCAACATGGAGGCCAGAGCCAGCATACGACCTTGCGTGTCATCCCCATCTCGAGGACGAAGATCAACCATCACGGCCCCGCCCGGCAATACCACGTCCGTCTCGGAAGGCACCAGCGCCCCTTTCTTCAAGGCAACCTGCTGGTTCAATTTCATGAGCACCGGCAAGGGCACGCCTTTGGGCCACAGAGTAGCCGCCATTTGCGCATCCTCCGGCAAACGGAAGCCCGCGGCCAACTGCATATTGGCTGGTAGTGTCACAGCCTCTTTCAAGACCGTGCCAGCGGCATAAACCACTTGCCCGGACGCATCCAGCACGGCCGCTGACAGCACCGTTCCTGCCTGCAAGGACAGGCCTTGCGCCAGACTCATCAGGCTGGGGATTACGGTGCCGCGTGGCAAGCTCATGCCCTCCACGGGCAGGTCATAGTTAACGGTACGACCGGCCGCGAACTGGGTCCCCACGTCCAGCGTGGCCATGCCGCCATGGGGGATGATGAGATCACCGCCAAAAGGCATACGACCTGCGGGCAGAACCCAGCCACCATCATCAGCCGTGACACCCAGCACGGAGGTATTGAAGCCATCCGTCAAACTGCCAAAAATCGTCAGATCTCCAGCGGCGCGCAATACCAGGGCCCCGGCCTCGCCCGAGCCATATACCGAGCTTTTCTGAGCATGAGGATTTACGCTGGCATAGCGGTAGCCCGACAGATCAATATCCCCATCCACATGCAGATCACCATCTGGATTCGTGACGGCATTGCTGACAATCTCCACACCAGGGCGCAGGTGGAATTGATCACCATAAGCACGCAGCCCGGCCAGCTTGCCTTGCATCAAGGCCTGATTCGCCAGAGCCTTGTTGATGAAGGTTTCACTATCCAGATGCTTCTGACGCAAGTAGTCCTGATCGATACGCTGGTAGCTGCGACCATCTACCGTTTCATCGAGGCCGAGCTGCGCATCGTCGTATTGCTGGAAAGCATTGACGGCAATCGACCTGGCCCCGGTAATGTTGAGTGCACCGCGTGCATCAATATCGACATCGTTGCCCGTCGCGCCACCCAGGCGCGGTGCGTTCAGAGCGACAGTGCCGTAATTCGCATGGGAACCAGCCACACTCAGATTCATGCGCATGCCATCGACCAGAACCAGACGACCCTGGCCCGAATCAATTTCAATGACAGCCCGGTTAGGTGCTTCAATCACTTGGCCATAACTGTCCCGACGCAGCACACTGGCACTGGCATCCAGCACGGCGCTGCCAGTCAGGGTCACCCCTCGCTTGGCAGCCAGGCGAATGCTGCCCGCCTGCTCACCGCTGGCATCAATGGTACCGTTGACCGTCAGGCTGCCATTGTCCACGGAGACATTGACTTCACGCGCTTTAAGCTCGTTGCCAATGAGCAGATCTCCCTGGCGCAGCTGGAAGCTGCGACCACCCCACACCGATCCTTCATTCAGACGGGCGTTAAGTCCCGCAAAGTCCGCAATCTGCTGTCCACGCAGCTCAATAAAGCCGGAGGCAAAAGGCACCAAGGTACCGCCCGCATCGTAATGCCCTGTTCCAGCTCCCAACATACGGCCACGCAAGTCCACCAAGCCGTTCAAGGCCAGGGCCGTCAGTTTGCCTGCACGATTGTGCTGGGCCGATACATCAATCAGGGATTCCGCCGCTTGGGTCACATTGCCGCCGCGACTCTCCAGCACAACCTCGCCACCCCAGCTGTACTTGTTCACATCAAAAAAGCCGATCGGACGCCCTGCCAGATCCAGTTGCGCACCCTCTTGCAGAACCACATCGTCCTGAGCAGACAGCTTCAGCTTGCCGCTAGGCAGCAAGGCCGCACTGTCCCAGACCAGGGACCTGGCAGCATCCAGGCTCAACTCGGCTCCCAAGGCGTGCACTGCTGTGGCCAGATCAGGCTGCACCGTGCTGCTCCCCTGCGGACGAGTTACCGCAATGTTGCCACCTGCACGGATGTTGTTGACCGAACCGGCCTGTCCGGTAAACAAGGGGGTGCTGATGTTCAGATTGCCGCCCTGATAGGTCCAGCCATTGCTGGCTGCATCCCAGGCACCACGACTGTGGTACACGGACAAGCTGCCCTTGTGATTGGCTGTGATGCGCTCGGAGGCATTCAGGTTCACGCTGCTAAAGCCCAAGGCCAGACGGTCGTGCATGCCCACGGTATCGGGCTGGCTTTTCGGACCGTAACCAAACTCAATCTGCTGAGCATCAAATACCAGACGGCCATTCCCCGTGCCCGCGCCGCCTTCCACGATGCTGCCCGCCGGTGTCGTGGCTCCGTTCCAGACCAGAATTCCGGTTTCGATACGTGCTTCACTATTTGCGTCGCCATAGCCATAAATGGCAGCTGCGCTTAACACCAGGCGCTCCAGTGCCGACTTGCCTGTCACCGGGTCCAGCGTGCTCAAATTGACATCACCATAGAAGTTGACGGAGTCACGCGCCGTCAACACCAGGTTCTCCAATGCAGGCGCCCCCATCTGGGTATCGCCGCGCAGCAAGCGCTCCAGCACACGTTGATTCAGCGTCAGACCGGAGGGCAAGATACCCGCAGCAGACGCGTCGGACAGGGCCTGCGCTCCGCCCACATTGATGCCACCCATAGCCAGCACCAGATTGCGCGTGCCATAGCGCACCGACTCATCCAGCTCAAAGGTTTTATTGGTGGCAGCAGTAATCGTGCCTTCAGAATACAAGCGGGTTTCACCCGAACAACTGCTACCGACGGCACAAGTCCCTATATGCAGAAAGCCCGCCCCTACCGTGCCCCAACTATCGTCGTTGCTGGGTGCTGTGACATCCAGCCAGCCATTGCTCAAGGCCAGAACCCCTTTCTGGCCGGGCTGCAGCACATAGCCCTCGCTGGAGTCCCAGGGCGCGGCGCCTTTGCCCAAGGTGTTGATCGTGGCGCCCTGCTCAACCGTCAGGCCCTTTTCACGATTACCCACTACTAGAAACACCTGGGCGGCTTCCAGCACGGCGCCGCCGCGAATATAGATTTCATCTGTGCGCGTGTTGCCCAGACTGACACGCCAGGCATCGCGGGTCGAACCATAACCTTGCAAGGCAAACGTGGAGGTAGGTGAACCCCCGATACTGATGCCTGCCGCCCCCAGGCGATTGAGCACACCGGACTCTACCGACATACCATCAAAGCCTGCGGTCGGCGCTGCCCCATCAGCCAGCACTTCAATGCGCTGACCAGTCAGCACCACATTGCCCCCACGGCCATTCTGGGCCGGTTCAAACTTGGCAACACCGGACGCCACCTGCAAACGGTTCGCCTCCAGCTGCAGTTGGCGGGCATCCCGCTCCAGTTGAGGGCGCGGGACACTATCGCGCATGGCCCAGTCCAGCCCAAACTGCGAGTAAGACGTTTCGTTGTACTGGGAATACTGGCGCAGGGTGTCTGCCGAGGTCAGCACCACGCGCGAGGGCATGGCATCCATGACATGGGTATTGGCGATCCCCAAACGGGCGGCCACATTGTAGGAACCATTACGCATGGCAATGGTGCCACCCATAGCCGCACTGGCACTGCCCGAACCACTGATTTCAACGCGGTAAGCACCAGGCAACAAGGCGTAGGTAGAGGGCAGCAAGGTATACGTCCCTGCGGCCAGGCCCGGTACGCCCTCTCCGATATGAATCTGGCGTCCCACCATAGGATCGCCTGCACCATTGTCGGCCGCCAATGGCGCCACCACTTGCTGTACACCTGGCACGACGGCATAGACCGGGTTGCCAGAAAGCTCGGGCAGCATGAAGCCGTTATTGGTGCTCTGAATCAGGGGGTGCAGACGGGCATCCGTAGAACCACCCCGCCCAGGCAGGAAACCTGCTCCTGTCAGTTCCCCACCACCCGACAGATCCAGCAAGGCACCTTCTTGCACGTCCACGCTGGTGGCTTTCAGGCTGAGATTACCCAGCAGACCGCCCAGGCCCACATAAGGCGCATCGCTACCTGCATAGTTATAGGTCAGCCCATCCACCGTCCCGCCGTAGGGCATGATCAAACCCGCGGCACTGACCGAGGTAATACTGCCAGGGCGCATCACCATGGAGGTTGGGGCTTGCGAGGCGCCACCTACACCCACCCCCAACTCCAACTGCCCCAAGGGAGCCAGCAACACACCGCCCTGATCAATATTGCCCGACATCAGGCGCAAGACACCCAAGGCAGAATAAGGCTGGGCGACAGGGCCACTGCCAATGCGCTCGATACGCAAGCTGCGCTGCGGGTCATACTGTGTCAGCGGGTTATTCCACTGATCGCGCTGGATATAACGGCCGGAAATCACCTCCGCCGTCACGCCAGTTCCCGGATAGATGCGGCCAGCCGCCAGCACCAGATCCCCTTCGGTCAGCAGCTGTGTACGATCACCGACCGCATGCTTCAAGAAACGAAGGTCGTTCTGCGCGCGCAGATCCACCGTATCAAAACCGGCACGCGATACCTCGGCCTTGCCACTTTGCAAGGACCGGCCCAACGCACCGAAGGCGATCTGGTTGGCTATGTCCAGCACATTGGCATCGATACGCAGATAGGAGTCTGGCAGCAGCTCGGGCAATCGGCCTTCATTACTGTTCAGAGCCTGAATCAGCGGCGTCACATACTTGTCGCGGGTGGGATGCGTTGCCCCTGCCAAACGGACATGAGGCGCGGCCAGCTTGACCATAGCACCGGGCATAGAGCCAGGGGCCAAGGCAATCTTGGGGGTGGCCAGATGCAGGCTTTGGCCCATCTGCAAATCCACACCGTTTTCAATCGACAAAATGCCGTTGGACAGCAGGGCCAGATTATCAAAGCCCCCCGCCTGAATGCGGTCCACACCCACACGAGCATGGCCGTAGGCCAAACCCGCATCAGCACGACCAGCTTGCAGATCAAGCGGCAGATTTTCCAGTTGCTGCTCTTGCACCAAGGTCATTTCGCGGTGTGCCAATACGCGATCACCCGGCCCACCTGACATTTCATAGTTCGGCGACTCCAGGGCGACCGACAAAGTTCCGCCCGCCGCATTGGCACCACCGGCCCAGGCCTGCATATCGCCATCCAGATACAGCCCGTTGAAGCTGGCCAGATGAATGACACCGCCATTGGAAGCGATAGTTTGCGCGCCCTGACCAGGCATATCCAAAGTCGCTGCGGCTCCGGATGCCAGCAGGCGCGCGCCTTCGCGCACAATGACAAAGCTGTCGATAGCCTTGACCTGCGTCGCAGCCTGCTGGTACTTGCTACCAATTTCGATACGGCCACCATTGAGCACCTTGCCGTAGCGTTGACCCTGGGTATCGACAGCCGTCATGGCCTTGCCCGACACATCCAGCACGGCATTGCTGCCCAACCAGATTGAACCGTCGTGTCCTTTGAGGTGGCGCACGTCCTCGCTACCAGCACTCAGGCCATAGATACCGATCTTGCCACCCGAGGCTCGCAAGGAGCCATCCACCGTAATCTGACCGCTGCCTTGCAAGATAATGTTGCGACCATCATCTACGCTAATATGCGCCGCCTTGCCCACGGACAGGGTGGGGCCACTGGGGTCCACATCTTGCTGCTTGTACTCAAAACCTGCCGTCAAGCTCAGATCGGCACCGCCGCGCTGGCTGATCGAGCCTTTTTCGGGCGATTCGCTGAACTCGGGTGGCAACCACAGGGAGGCAAGCTGGCTCAGATCCCCACCATTGGCCAGTTGACGTGCAGCGGGCAGATCCAGCTGCATGACGGGCATGTTCAGCGCCAGATTGGCCCCTTCTGCCACGGCCACGCCGTAACCGCCTATCACGTCGTAATTCGCAAACCCTTTCTGGAACAGGCTGCTGTCCAGATGCAGCATGGTCCCCACGGCCACATCCTGCGTCAAGCGCGTTCCGGCACGCAGCAAGGTGCCTGCGCTATAGCTCAAATCGGCATGAGCGACCGTGCCAGCCTTGTAAACACCGGGGGATGGCGCAATGGCAATGCCATCAGGCAGGATATCTGCCGGCACCACATAGTTGGTCGGGAAGCCGGCGGGATTCATGATCTCCATGATCACCGTTCCCGCTGGCAAGGTTGGCGCCACGCTCCAGCTATAACCGTCTACCCGCAACTGCTGGCCATTGGACAGCCAAACCGAATAACTGGAGTTCTCGTTGCTTGGCTTGGGCAAGGTCCAGGGGGTCGTCAAATGAATCCAGCTGGACTGATTGGCCTGCTCAACCTTGGGCGCCCCGCCAATAACCTCGCCAGCGGCGGCATGGGTACGCATGTAGTGGAAATCCACCGGCAAGATCGCACCAGCAGCAATGGTAAAGGCCTCGGTCGTCAGCAAATCGGCCAGAGAGCTTTGACCCGCCTGCAGGACGCCATCACTGCCCTGCACCGTGCCACCCAACACGACAGTCTCCCCGGTCTGCAAGCGCAAGGTGCCACCACCAGCCACACCATGACCACGGATTTCACCTTCGAAGACCAGTCGTCCACCTATGCCGGATACGCCGGATATATACGCATCAGCGGCCAGAGTGATATTGCCACCCTTGCCACCTAGCACCGAGCCATCGGCCATGTAGGCCGCCGCCGAAGAGACGTCCAGCAGCGCGTGTTCGGCCACAGTCACATCACCGCTGCTGCGCAAAATGATTTCACCACCATTACGCCACGGCAGATAGCGCATCGCACGACTATCCAGCTCCTGATTGCTCCAGAGGCCTCTGGTATCCAGGGTGACGCCTGAGTCAATTCGTGTGGCAGCAATAGCGCCGGCTGCCACATCGGCAATCTTGCTGGATTGCCAGCCCAAACTGGCGCTGGTCCATTTATCCACCAGATCACCCAGCACAATACGGCCACCGCGCGCCGTCAGGTCAGCCTTCACATCGACCTGATTGGCATGCAGCGCGATCTCGCCACCCAGAGCAAGCTCCAGCGCGTCGTTGACTTCCACACTTTGGCTGGCATAGGCACGTAGAGCCCCCAGACCCATTTGCGTCAACCAATCGGAATCCAGGCTGATGCGAGAAGGGCCGGACGTCGCGTCGGACTGCTCCCCCCCCTCCTGCGCCTGAGCCTTGCCAATCACAATCTGCTCAACCACTGCACTGGGGCTATAGCTCAGATTCTGCGTGTCCTTGTCATAAACCGGCGTCCAGCCACCCAGAATCAGCTCGGCCCGACGCGCTACAGCCGTTTGTGACTGCTGATAGCCATCCAGCTTGGGAGCCGGTGCCTGAATCTGGCGCGGGCCCTGGTAAACCTCGGATTCGATATGCCCTTGCAGGTCCGCCGCCTTGGTCGAAATAACCAGGCGGCCCGCATCACGTCCTACCGTATAGCCTTCTTCGTAACGCTGGGTAGGAGCCAGAATCGGGTTATAGAAGCTGCGGGTTTGACCCCAGCGCGCACTGGTCTGCTCGTAACCCTTGTACAAGCCGGTGTAGAGCAAATCGCCCGGTGCACTATCGACCGTGTATAGACGGCCATCCACACCCCGCAGCCAGCTTTGACGCAGATAACCGCTTTGTACATCCAGCGTGCCGCCCGACAAGTTGATCAAGGAGCCGGGACGCGTCACCACGCTGGCACCGCTGAACTGCACGGTGCCGCCCTGGGCAGCCCACTCGCCAATACTATGGCTGGCGACGCCCAGATAACCACCCACTTCCAGTAGCCCGCCCGCGGTGTACCAACGGTCCTTTTCATAGCCATTGGTGCCAGCAGGAACAAACACCAGGTTGCGGCGATCCAGCCAGACATCGCTGCTGCGCAGATTGTCGCCCTCGCGGTTGACCGGAGCGTCGCGCTGCTCATTACCCTGAATATTGATCATCAGGTTGTTGGCTTCCATCGCCACGCGAACACCCACATGGCCGGACACATCAATCACGGCGTCCTGACGTACCTCGCTGTTCCTGGCCGCGTCCACAAAGACCTGACCACCCGTCGCCAGCGTCAGGCTGTCGGCGTCAAAAACCACATCGCCACCGCTGGCAATCTGTACCAGCGACTGATCACGGCGATGACGCAGGCCGTCGCCTTCCTTGTCCGACTCCTTGATCAAGGCTTCGCGTTGTACATCCAGGGCGGTAGCAGCGCTTTCGTCCAGCACAATCGCTGTGACGCTATCCTTGCCCAAGGTCACGCTGGATTGAGCATCCGTCTTGTTGTTCTGCAGATGAATCGTGCCTCGGTTGTGAACCGAGGTGCTGGCCACCAGCACGCCGTCCTGGCTGATCGTGCGCCCGGCCAAGGTGATGTCGCCCGTTGCGGCTTGAATCACGCCCGTATTGCGAACCAGGCCCGCCTTGTCGGATGCCCCTGCCTGAGCTACCACCGTGTTGCCACGGGTGGTGGAATTGACGTTTTCCTCTGTCCCCATCCCCTTGCGGATGATGAAGTTCTCGCCAGCGGCCAAGGCAGCCTGCCCGCCCGGGGTCGAGATACTGCCTGCATTGTGCACTTCCTGCCCCAGCAAGAGCACATAGCCCCCGCCCTGGTTCACGGTCTCGGACGCATGTGTGCCGATACGTGCACCGGCGTGTATCTCGATCTTGCCTTGCGCATTAGTGAAGGACGCCGTGTTGGCGTCCTTGCCATACAAACCTTCCTTGAATTGCTGGTCCGTGATCTTGGCGGCGGCTGTCACCAGATTGCGCACGTTCACTTGAGACGTGCCGCTGAACACTACCCCGTTCTGGTTCACCACCATCACGGTGCCATCACCCTTGATGGCGCCTTGAATCTGGCTCGGGGCGGTATCCGCTCCCACAACACGGTTCAACACCGCATCGGACACTTTTTGCTGAAACTGAACCGTGGTGTTGCGGCCCACGTTAAAGCTTTCCCAGTTCAGTACGGCTTTGCTTTCGGTCTGCTTGATGGCAACGGTGTGCTGACCATTGTCTTGTGTGTGCACCGGACGCTCTGCGCCGGTCCAGACGTGCAGATTGCCTGCAGCATCACGATCCCACACCCCGCCTTGCACATAACCGTCCGGCACACCGGCTTCTTTGGCAGCAGCCTCGCGCGCGGCTTTTTGTGCAGCTTGCTGAGCAGCAATCGCACTGGCGGTACGACCCAGGTTCTCGACCGAACGGGCCAATTGCTGACGTGCTTCGGCATGTTGGCGTGCCGCCGAATTCAGCACGCCACTGCTGGGGTCCACCATCCCCCCTTGTGCGCCCGAAACATTGCGCTCTACCGCGCCGCGAGCCGCAAACCAGGCTCCGGACACCGGCTGACTCTGAGCATAGACCTGCCCCCCCAAACCACCGCTTACCAGCAAAGCGGCTATCGCGCGGGCAAGCGGCGTAAGACGATTCCGGGACGTGTCGCGAGAAGCTCTATCGACAGGGTTTCTAGGATCAGATGACTTGGAAGACAAACTGCGTAGGCGTGGCGACATTGCTTGAGTTTCCCGACTTAAGACTGGAGGGATTTCGTATCCATATCTACAAGACTGGTTTTGGCGAGAAATCAATCATGCCTATTTTGTTACTTTATGTAACTACGCCTGCCTTACCAGAGCAATACCACCCGCCAACTCTTGCACCCGTATGCCGGACATGGCGCGCAGCATATCCAGGGCCAAATCCATATCGCTGATGGACAAGCTCAAGTACACCGGGCGGCTCTTCAAACTATCGCTGTAAATCACGATTTTTCCGGGCCGATAGCGGTTCAATTCTTCCACTACATCGGCCAGAGGCTGACCTTCAAAAGCCAGATAACCACGTCGCCAGGAACTGACCTGGTCCAGGTTAGGGCGCTGCACCGCGTGGATGCGCTCATAGTCGTAAACCGTTTGCTGGCCCGCCTGCAAAGTAACGGTTTGATTCGCCTGTACCTGGACCTGCCCTTGCAGGCACGTCACCGTTACGTTCTTCCCCGTGTAGCGCACGTTGAACTGCGCCTGTTGTGCTTGCATACGTCCTGGCCCAGCCTGGACGTGGAGGTGGCTGGTCGCTCCATCCAGCACCCGGATTTCGACTTCACCTTCAACAAGCTCAATACCTGCTCCCTGGGCGGTATCACGGCGGTTGATGCAAGTTTGCGTGTTCATCTGAATGGCAACGGCCTGCCCCAGTTGAATCTCGCGCTGCTCGCCCACCCCTGTTCGAAAATCCGATGTCAATTCCGTGAACGATGGCCACAAGCCCCAGGGCGGATGTACTACTCCCACCACCGCCAGGGCCGAGGCTGCAAAAGCTCCCCCCATGAAGGCGCGCCGGGCCGTAAATACGGGTGAGGCAGCGGGAGCTTTCCATTCCGGCAACAAGTCTCTGGCGGCCTGCAAACCCGGCGTTACCGTGTCCATCGTTACCGTCAACTCCTGCCAGGCCACACGATGTTCGGGACTTTGCTCCAGCCATTGCTGAAAGCTCTGCGCATCGGACTGCCGGGCACTGCCCGAATGCAGCCGCACCCACCATTGATTGGCTTGGGTACGCACGGCGTCAGACGGGAAGGAGGAAGAAGGACTCATGGGGCAAAACTTAAGCGTCGGTAAGGCTGTCGGAGACGCTGACACCCACAGCATCATTGAATTGTTCCGCGCAACGCAGTCGCAAATAGTCCAGCGCGCGCATCATTTCCTTGTTCACCAGGGAAACCGAAATATTGTACTGTTTGGCGATCTGGGCATAGGTCAGACCATCTACCCGCGAAGCCATCAAAATCGTGCGCTGACGAATCGGCATGTCCTGCAGCACAGCCAGCAATTGCGCCGTCGTGATGCGCGCCCAGGCACAACGCTGGGTATCGTAGGTGTCATCGGCAATATGGCTCAAGGCGTCCAGATCCATGGCAGTCAGCAAGCTGTTGCGCTGTTTGTAGGAATCAATGGCGATATGGGTGGCCATGCGCAGCAAGTAGGCTTCGTCATTGTTCACCGATACTCCATTGCCTACCCCCCCTATCCGTATCCAGGTTTCCTGCAAGGCATCCGCCGCATCTTCACGCGAACCTATCGTGCGCTCCAGCCGCCGACGCAAATACGTGTAACGGGCGATCAGACTTTGGCGCAAACGGCTACGCAGTGCTTCGGACATGATCTACTTCCCGGCCTGCACAGGGCAGTCGTCACGCACATGGCCCGAGACGGGAGCCAGCAACAGGACCAAGGGTTGCGGCAGACTGGCATCCGGGGCCACGCCCATTGCCAGTGAGTCCAGCACCTGACTGATCGCCTGATCGCGGCTGGCCTGCCCGGTCGAGCCCAACAGGTGCACGCGTTCCACCTGCCCCTGCGGGTTCAGCCACAGCTGCATGGCCAGCCGGTATGCGCCGGGGCGGGTCTGGGGCGATCGGCACAAGGCATTACGCACGGTCTGCTGGACTCGGGTGACATAGGCACTGTAATCATGGGCACCATCACGCACGCCCGAGATGTGATTCAGATTCAAGGGGCGCTGACCAGTGGCCACTTTGCCCGGCCTGCTATCGGGCAAGCGGATCACAATCGAGCGGTTATCCACGTAATAGGCTTGCAAGCCCGAACCATGCAGCAAGGAGGACAAAGCTTGCTTGCGCGTCATTTCGCCGCGCACGGCTGGCATGGGTCGCTGCGGATCGGCACCGTCCAGCAGCACAGAGAGATCAGAACGTTGACCATACGCTTTCAAGGCCTGAGCCAAAGGCTGAGCCTGAATGTCGAAAGACAAACGTTCGGAAGAATTTAGCAGGGTGTCAGCATCAGACCGGGCAACTGCGAGACTTGCACAGGCAAATAACAAGAAAGCGCCGAGTAACACCGCCACACTGATCGCCACCTGAGTCATGGTCATGCGCACGTTAATAGGTCTAGCCGCGGCGTCGGACAGTGAAACGAAAAGGGGTGAGGCGAGGCGATTGTAGAAGTCCCCAATGACAACATAGTGACAGTTCCCGCCCGCTTTACGTGCCAAGCCACCTTAGCGCAGCACCAGCCAGGGCGTAGCGCCCTGCAGGTGTTCACGCATCTGTTCCAGGCTGCGCTCCAGCGCCTGAGCATCCTGGCGGTACAGATGAATCAAGGAAATCAGCGGCGAGCGGGTATCAATCAAATATTGATTCGCCCCGTTCAAGGCAGGCACACACAGCACAGGCCGGTCGGCCAGCAAGCGCCAGCGAAAGGTCAGGTCGCGCGTTTCTTTCAGATTGAAATGCCAGTGGCGCGAGACCTGCGCACGGCGTATCAAATTCTGGCTGACACCGACTGAGTGCAGGGTCTGGTGGCTGGGGATCAGGTCTGGATGAGGCAGGCAGTGTCGCAATAAATACGCGCACACTGCCGCCAGAGGGGAGGCATGGTAGATGGAGATGGAAGAAGTTTTGGCACTGAACCACGGCGTGGCTTCATGCTGCTTTTCCCAATGCGTACTGCTGATCCGCCACAATCGCATGCCACTCTCCTTCACCCGCCCTGCCCCTGGGCCTGCTGCCTGCTGCCTGCTGCCTGCTGCCTGCTGCCTGCTGCCTGCTGCCTGCTGCCTGCTGCCTGCAACATTTTGCCCGGTACAAACAGCCAGCATCACCCCCAGGGTTCAAGACTATGGGGTCTGCTGCAACAACTGACTCAACACCTTGCCATCCACGCTTACCGTATCGGCATCCAGCATGCCGGCCACATAGGCCTGCGTTGCTTCCTGCTGTCGCTGACGACGCAAGGCATCACGTAGCGCCGGCTTCACTTCCTCCAGCGAACGCACGCTAGCCGGGCGCAGATCAGTCAACTGCAGAATATGCACACCATCGGCCTGCACAATCGGATCACTCAGCTGGCCCGGTTCCAGCTTGGCAACCGTGGCACGCATGGCTGGCACCAACTGGCTAATCGGTAAAAAGCCATTGTCGCCACCCCGCTCGGCACTGATTTTCTCGTCCGAATGCTCTTTGGCCAGCGCCGCAAAATCCGCCTTGCCTTCGCGCATTTGCTTGACCCAGGCATCGGCCCGTTTCTTCGCTTGCGCCAAAGCCTGTTCGTCCTTGTCCGGCACGCTTAAAAAGATCTGGCTCAAGCGATACATGGCCGGCAACTGGAACTGATCCTGATTGGCCTGATAAGCCGTTTGCAGATCCTGCTCGGACGGGTAATCCGCTGCAGGTTCAGACACGGATTGCAGATAGCTGCGCAGGATCACCTGATTCTGCGCTTCTTCAATGGCACTGCGTATCTCGGGCTTCTTGTCCCATTCCTGAGCCTTGGCCTGCTCTACCACGGCTTTCTCGGCCAGGCGGCTGCGCAGCCACTGCTCCAGCACCACGCGATCATTACGCATGGCTTCACGCTGTGCTGCGGGCAAAACCTGCAGGAACTGCTGTAACTCGTCCTGGCTGACCACCACCTGTCCCAGCGTGGCGACCGCAGGCGTCGCAGCACTGCTTTTTGCCGTCGATGCCGGAGCGCTGCTTTGTTGCCCGGCAGCTTGCGGCTGCTGGGCTTGAGCATCGCCATTTTTCCCACAACCCACCAACAGGGCCGACAGGCTCAGAGCCAGCACACTTTGCAGCAGAAATTTGGGGTGTGTCATCGTGCTCACCTGGTTCAAGCTTGTGCCGCTTCAGTTTGTTCAGCGTCGACAGGCGCAGTAGTCTCTTGGGCTACTTCTGGCTGAACAGCAACCGCTTCACCCTTGTCGGCACTCTGGGCTTCATTATTCGCCGCCGCATGCTGACGCAAAAACAGCAGGCATTCCTGCAACAAGCGGTCCCACAATTCAGCGGTAGCTTGCAGGTAGCTTGGTGCAACGCCACCGGCCACGATAACGTCCATTTCCAGCACCAGAAACTCGCCTTGTACCGCTAGGCGAGCAAAACGCTTGCCAATATTCCAGGCCGATTCGATACCGGCAGGCATCTCGCCTTGAACGCGCAAAGCGCAGCTCAAGGTGTAATCCAGTGCCTGGTCCGCCTCATGCGCAGGATTACCCAGGCGCAGCGCAAAACCAATGCCTTGCGAAGCCGACAAGAGCTGGCGATTCCCAGCCTGCTCGGACTCGGTCACGCGATAGCCCATCTGTTGCAACAACTCCTGCAATTGCTTCAAGGAGACGGATTGGATGGTTTGGGAGTCAGTCATACATATTCCTTGTGGGTATCAATCAATAAGGCTCAGGGCGCGACAGGCGGCTGTTCCGACGACGTGGCACCGGGCGTGTACAAGCCGTCATAAAGCTTGTCGCCCAGCGCCTGCGCGTGCTCGTCGAACTTCACGCGTGCAGAGCCGGCCAGCGGTTGTCGGATCTTGAGCAAGTCGCCCGTGCTGAACTGCTCATACGCCGCCAGGATTTCTTTCCCGGCTGCATACAATTCCTTGTTTTTTGCCGTGCACAGTCCCAGTTCCTCTTCGCGCTGGGCCAGACTGGACGCCAGGCTGGCACGCTGCGTTTCAGTGGCACGAGCTTGCACCTGCAAGGTTTCAAACTCGTTACGCGCACGGCCTAATTGCGATTGCGCTGCCGCCACTTGCTGACGCGCAGAGGTCTTGATGCCCTCCTGCTCGTCTTGCAAGCTTTGCGCCTGCTTGCTGGCCTTGTCCAAACGGGCCTTCAGTTGCTCGACCTCCTTGCGGGCCGCATCACGTTCGGTTTCTGCAGCCGTCTTAGCGGCCGTCAACTGCGCTTGCTGGCTTTGCAACTGCTGCAATTGCTGCGTGCTGGAGCGCAACTGCGTGCGCAGCCGCTCCTCCATATCCGATTTTTGTGCCATGGCTGGGCCAGCCCATTGGCCCAGGCCCGCCAGCAGCAGCGCGCCCAGCGTCATGAGAAAAGGCTTGCGCCCACTTGGCTGCACACACGGCTTCCAGGATGAGTTCAATATCTTCATGGCTTAGAACCTGGCGTTAAGTTCAAGCTGGATGATGTCGATAGACAGCGGTGCGCCATAGACTTCCTTGGAGCTGCTCCAGCGCAGATGGCCGGTTACGTTCTTCTCGAAGGCATAACCTGCACCCAGGAAGTAGCCACGTGCATTGGTGCCACCCAAGTGGAAGGAAGAGTCGTTATAGCCATCAGGCATGGCATCCGGTTCGATGTACTTGTAGCCCGCAAAAGCCAGCCAATCGCCCTTGTCCTTCAAGCCCAGGCTGCTGCCCAAGGTCGCTTGAACCATCCAGGCATTGCCGCCGCTTTCGATACCCGTCGGGTTACCGGAGGCATCGTAAGTACCGTTGGAGGCGATGTTGTGCAGACCACCAGCACGATCCGCCATCTTGTTGCTGTCGTAAGCCAGGTTACGCACGTAATTACCGGCCAAACGCAGGTTCAAGCCATTCATGACTTCGGTATCCCAGCGCATGTTCACGTCCAGCAAGTTGAACTTGGAGGCCAGGCCCACGTATTGCCATTCGTTCCAGTTCTTGGGATCTGCCGACCACTGACGGATGTCACGCAAGAGGAAGACGGTATTGCCCTTTTGCATGAAGGCCGGACGCGACCAGTCTGTGTCACACACATCGCTGGACGAGTACAAAGTACACGCGCTGGAGCGCTGGCCGGCGATATTGTCAAAGTGGTAGTACGCTACGCTGCCGCGCAGATTGTTGCGCTGGTTGATCTTCCATTCAGCACCGATCTGCGCACCCAACAGCCATTTGTTTTCGCTGGAGCCTTCGGACAGGCTGTTGCGATCCCATGGCGTGTTGGCGTATTCCAGCGCATAGGCACCCAGATTGCCAAAGACGGTCACTGGACGATCCGACATCGCGTGCTTGAAGGCAGCAGAAATCCCATCGACATTCAAGTCAGACGACCACAGCAGATCCGTGGAGTCAAAGGGGCTGGAGGCGCGACCCGCCACAATAGTGGCCCAATCGGTAGGACGGTAAGACAAGTAGGCCTGATCCAGCCACAGGTGCTTCTTGCCCATGCCGTTGCCCAGCGTATCGGAAGTGGACACCGGATTGTCATCGCTGCCCGTGGCCAGGCGGATACCGGCCTCCCAACGCTCGGACAGCGTCGCTTTCACACCCAGACGAGCACGGATACGCCACAGGTTGCGGCGATCCTGGCGACTGTTCAGATAAGGAATCTTCAAACCATAGGGCTTGTTTTCGACCACGGTAGGAATGGGGCCGTTGTCGTTCCACTTCGCAAAGTTGATCAACTCGTTACTGTTCGCGCCATCCATCAGGCGCGACTCGTTACGCACGCGTACATCGCCTTCAACCGTGATGCGCGACACCCAGTCCGGGAAGGTGTTGGGCTGGGCCCAGTTCTCGGCCTTGGCTTGCGACATCACTTCATTCTTCACTTCTTCACGGATCTGCTCACGCACCGTCTCCGGGATGTACGTGACACGCACATCACCTGGCCGGGCCTGGGCGGCACCTGCTGCACCAATATCGGCTTTACGAGCCTGGGCCGCTTCCGCCTCGGCCTGAGCCACCAGGGCATCGGCCTGAGCCTGGGGCAAGACGCCTTGCTGCACCAGCAGACGAATCAGGTTAACGGTGGCGTTCTGGGATGGCGCCTGAGCCAGCACAGGGCCAGCGGTGCAGGTCAAGGCCAGCGCCACCGCGCAAGCCAGCCGACTAGGATGGGTTTTCATGAAAAGCGCACTCCAAATCATTCGGTCAAAAAAGGCAGACAATCAACTGGGCCTACGACCCGTTACCTGGGCTCGGATAGGCATGCTTACCGACGCCGGTGGCCGCTCGCTCAAGCGCCCGACTTCACGCAAGGCAGCTACCAAGGCCTCATCAATCTCGGTATCGCCCGAGGACTGCGCCAGGGCGACACGGGTAATGGACCCGTCTTCGGTCAACCACAACTGCACCTGAACGCGGTAGACCAAGTTGCGGGTGCGGCTGTCCTCACGCAGGATTTTTTGCAGCGCATAGGCCAGGTACTGGCTATAGGTGGCATTGCCTGCACGGCCACCGCCACTGCCGCCCATGCCTCGTCCCTGTCCGGCACTGATGTTGAAACTGTCAGTACCGGCCTGGGCGTCGCTGTCCATTTGCATCGGGTCTGACAAATCGTCCGATGGCGTAGGTGGCGCTTCATCCTGCGGCTGGGGCTCTTCAACCGGCGTAGGCTCGGGTTCAGGCTCCGGCTCGACCACTTCCTCTTCTTTGGGCTCTTCAGGTTCCGGTGGCGGCTCGGGTTCGGGCGGCGGTGGAGGCGGTGGCGGCAAAGGAATCAACATGGGCTCTTTGGGCACCTGGCGCTTGATCCCTGCCATGTCGTTGGCCCATTTCCAGACCCACCAGCCCAGCAGCGCCACCAGCACCACAACCAGCACCCTGATGGCCAGCCGACGCCAGCGTGCGCGTTGGTTGGCTTGCGGTTTGGATGAGTTTGGCAACATCGTTAGAACACCAATTAACTTACTGAGGTTTGCCGGTCACCAGACCGACCTGGGACAGTTCCAAGCGCCGCAACACATCCAGCACTTCCACCACTTTCTGGTACTGCACAATGCTGTCGCCGCGCACAATGACCGGGAAATCCGGATTCAGGGCTTTCTCGGTACGCAAGCGGTCTTCCAGCTCGGGCAGGGTCACCGGATAGGCATCCAGAAACACCTGGCCCGCTTCGTTCACGGAGATGGCTTTGGTTTTGGGTTGAACCAGGGACACGGTGGAACTGGCCTTGGGCAAATTCACCTGAATGCCGGAAATTTGTGCGGTGGCGGTCAGGATGAACATGACCAGCACCACCATCAGCACATCAACCAGCGGGGTAATGTTGATGCCGTCAACGGCTGCGCCGTCATCGTCGTCGTCTCGTAGGGCTGCCATGTCCGTTCCTTATGCCGAGCCAGCAGCCTGGGCGTGGGCCAGATCAAGGTCAGCGCCTTGAGCCAATGCCGCCTCGTGCTTGTCGTGTTTGGTTTTGCCGGGCGCGCTGTTCTGGCCATGGATTTCAGCCAAGCGAGTCACAAACTCGTCCACAAACACACGCATATCCGCGCTGACATCTTTATTGCGGCCAATCAGGCGGTTGTAGCCAAACAGGGCCGGAATCGCGACGAACAGACCCATTGCAGTCGCCAGCAAGGCAGCAGCCATACCGGGAGCAATTGCATTGATGTTCACATCACCTGCCATCGCGGTTCCCAGGAACACCACCATGATCCCCAGCACCGTGCCAAGCAGACCGATATAAGGGCCACCGGCAATCGCGTTGGACAAAATGCCCAGACGTGCACCCAGTGCCTGATTTTCTTGTGTGCGAACACCGTCCATGGAAGCGCGGATGGCTTCGATGGTGTTGGGAGACAAGGCCTTCATGCCTTGGGCCTGACGGTTGTGCAGCTCTTTCACCCCCATGCGGTACAGGCGCCACAAAGAGGAATGAGCAAAGTTCTGTTCGGCCTTGGCGTCGGTCTGTACCGCATCCAGCTTGCCGCCGGACTCACCAAATGCAGCACGGAACTGACGGTTGGCTTCTTGTACACGGCCCACCTGACGGCTCTTGCGGTACATGATGACCCAGGACTGGAACATCATGAATACCAGCACGGCGATCACAATCCAGGCGTCCATCGGGACGGCTTTCAGCAGAAAGCCCAGAGCACCGAAACCGAAGCCGGACTGCTCTTCATCCGCACCGTACGCAATCAGGCGAGACTCGGCTCCTTGTGCCAGTGCATCGGCGTAAATCAGGGCAGCAGGTCGGGCAGTTTTGGACAAGCGCAGCTCGTCGATCGCGCCAACAAAGGGCGCATAGTTAGCGACTGGAGCGGCGACAGGCGCTGTGGCCTCGGCACCGGCAGAGACAGTTGCACCGGGCGTGGCACCTTCAGCGCCAACTACTTCAGCCGCCACAGGAGCAGGCGCGGCCAGCAAAGTGCCGGGGACATCACCACCCAAAGCGGCAACCGTGCTCAGCGGTGGCAGGCTGGCATTCAGGGAAGCCGTGGCGCGGCCCTGGACGTACAGAATCACTTGGCTGCCATCGGCTGTCACGGCCAGGTGCTGCCAGGTGCTGGGCGACAAGGGGGCACCGGCAGGACTGCGTTGGCCATTGATCTCAACAAAGGGCACGCCCTGGTCCAGACCGATCAGAAAGCTGTTGGCACCATCACGACGGGCATAGACCAATTGCTGGCCTTGGGGCTGATCTGCACGCACCCAGGCGCTGAAAGAAAAAGCACCGGCTGCTGGCACGGCCAGGGAAGGACTGGCAGGCAGCATCAAGGGCGCTGTACCCACAAACTGGGCGGCACGTCCGGACACGCCGTCAATCACGCCCGCTGGGGCTGTTTGAGCGTGGTTGATGTACGCCGTACTGTCACGCGAAGGTGCACCAGCGGCGCCATCAAAGTGGTAGACCAGGGTGTAGTTGGGATCGAAGGTAATCTGGCCATTGGAAGCCACCGGGGCTTTCTCGTTGCCGTAGTACATCCAGATATCCTGCTTCTGGCTGGCCATCACCTCAGGAATATCCACCCAGATCAGCGCCATGCCCATCAAGGGGTCAAAGCTCTCGATCTGGTGGTTCAGCACGGTCTGATCATCACCGGACACAAAGCGCAGGTCCGAGCCATTTTCATTGGTGCCATCAAAGGAAAAATTGCCGGTATGCAGGCGCACCAGCAAGGGGGTGCGGCCTACGTTTTCGCTGATGGCCGCGCCTTCAGGCGTAGTATCAACAGAGATTTGCTTGCGGTACTGCCAATCAGGCTGCCACCAGGCCTGCGCCACGGCGGGTAGCCAGCCCACCATCATGGCGAGCATCAAAAGAAGAAGGCGTTTCATGATCGAATTACTCCGGGAACAAAATCAGGCAGATTGTTCTGGCTAAGGGGGTCAGAAGGAGGCGCGCAGGCTGAAGTGCACACGCGGATCGTGTCGTTCGGTGTTGACGCCTTGCGTCAGGGGATAAGCCCAGTCGGCATGCAGGGACAGCCAGTCAAACATTTGCAGACGCGTACCGATGCCCACACTGGCCAGATGAAAGCTGGACTCTTGCTCAGGCAGGGGATCACGCAAGCGCAAACGTGCAACGTCGCTGAAGGCGTAGAAGCGCCACTCGTTAACCGAGGGGCCAATCCAGCGGGCCAGCGAGGGGGTGCGCAGCTCGACGCTGGCCATCCAGCCATCGTCTGCACTGCGCTCAGCGGCCAGATAACCGCGCACGCTGGTCGCGCCACCGGCCGAAAATTGTTCGTTGGAAACCAGAGCGCCTGAACCAATCTGAAAGCCCACTCGGCCATAGGCCTGCCAGTCTTTGGCAAAAGTTTCGGTGTGGTTCAGATCGCCCTTGAACACCATGAAACTGGGGCTGGCCATCCAGCGCTTGTAGTCGAACTCTTCCCATTCGCTGTTCAGGCCAAACAGGCTGCGGCTGGCGCCCGTCAAGGTCAGGCCGACACTGGTTTGCGAGTCTTCGGTATAGCGGTAGCCGTTGTAGGCCAACGTGAAGGGCAGATACGTCAGCGGCACGCGGTCACTGGTCTCACCAAAACGGGTTTGCTCTTCAAAATCCTTGTAGTCCATGCCAATCGAGGCGGTGTGATACCAGGAGCCGGACTGCGGAAAGGTGTAGGTGGCATGAATGCCGTAGGACTGGCCCTTGCCCAGCACATTGGTGCCGCCAACAGTCGAGACATCGCTGTCAGACTTGTAGCCAGAGAACGCCAGGCTCCAGCGCGGGGACAAAGGCATGGTGTAGGCCGCCGACCAGACCTTGGCATCCTGCATGTCACGCGGAGCCGTGAAGTAGGTCAGGGAGAAGGTATGGCCGCTTTGCCAAAGATTGTCGTGGCCAAGAGTGACCATGCCACGCAGCTTGCTGGTGTCGGCGCTGTAATCATTGTTCAAGCCCACACTGGCACTCCAGGGGCTTTTGTCGTCAACGCGCAGATCCACGTCCATGGTGCCGGGCACACGCCCTTCTTTCACCATGGGCATGACCTGACGGCTGGCACCGCGATTGAGCTCCGCCAGTTCCGCCTGCGCCTTGCTGAAATCTGGCACCTGACCTTCTTGCAAGGACGGCACGCCGTCACGGATGGCCAGCGGCGAATAGTGTTCAGCACCGACCACGCGCACACGGCCTACCTTGGTTTCCGTGACCTGGAAAAACACCACGCCATCAGCCACGGCCTGCTCGGGCAGGTCCACGTAAACCGACTGATAGCCCTGCGCGTTATAGACTTCCTGCAAGGCGTCGCGCGCTTTTTCAATATCCTCAAGGCTGCGCTCGGGGCCTAAAAAGGGGTAGACCGCTTTTTCAATGCTGCGGGCATCCAGCACGGTATTGCCACGCACAATGTATTCATTGATGTTGACCTTGCCCTGAGCCTGCGCAAAGGCACTATGAGGCAGCAACAAAGCCAGCGCCATCACTGGCGCAGCACAAAAGGGGTGGCCCCTCCACCCGGACAAACGGACGTTGCGCCCTGAAATTTCTGCTGGCATCACGATGCTTCCGATCCTCAATCTGATGAGCGCTGTGTCGGTGTGCCCCTGCTGGGACGACACGCCGCGCGACTCGTTGACATCTAGACGCAGCAGAAATCGAAAACTTTCGTTTGTAACAAAAACTTCATAATTCTTTCTGGACGGCGGGGGTCAAACAGGAAGACTCGTCCCCAACGGCACGATGTGCCTGCCCCCATGACAGCGGCAAAATACGCCGCCTTTGTCATGAAAACTTCACCCAGAAAAGTGAAGGCTTGCGCTAGGGTGTGTGGAACCCGAACGCCGTTATGGTGTGACTTCTTTTTATTGGCACCACCCTATGCGCCCTCTCCTTTTCTTCTTATTGTTTTTGGTTCAGGCAGGCAGCATGGCCCAGCAAAACACGCAGATTGAAGGCGCAAAAAAGCCCCCGTCCGATGTGTCTCCCGGCTGTGTCAGTGTAGTAGTGGATGGACAGGCGGCCCTGTCCTACGATTGCTTGAGCCAGCAAATGCAGCCCAAAGCAGGCACAACACCCGGCGCGCCAGGACTAGGGTCTGAAGCCATCATCCAGAAAGGCCCGAATGCAATGGGTTTGGTCAATCCGGCAACAAGCAGCAATCGGATGGGCTCGAACTTCGGGACCTCGGCTTATCCGCAACGACCGCCACGGCCATCAGCGCCTTCGCCTTTTGCGCCGCCGAATCCCTGAGAAAGCAGCCGGCCCCAAGTAAACCTGTTTGAATATAAAAAAGCCCCACACAAATCGGTCCCGTGTCCGATTTATGTGGGGCTTCTGCTAGCGCTGACTGACTCCAGCCCCTCAGGTAAAAAAGCCTGAGATGATGTGTTTTTTCTAACTGCGCTGATACTGCAAACAACGCCCCTTGTAAGACACCTCCTTGCCTTCGGGCATCAAAATGGGGCGATCGCGCAAGCAGACCTGTCGCACCAGCTCAAAACCGTAGCGCGACATTTCCTGAGTAAATTTGTTGCGATGCCCCCGGTCCGGGTCTACTACCCAGACCTCGGCCTGCTTCTTCGCACGCTGGTCTACCAGTTGGGCTAATTGGGCGGGCGTATTCCCTTCATACAACAGGTCACTGCCCACGATCAGGTCATAACGCTGCCGGGCGGGTTTCAGCCCCAAAGAAGCCAATAAATCAGGGCAAGATTGCTCCCCCCACTGGGCATGGACATACGGCAGATCGGACAAGCCATTCAAAGCCTGATTCAGCTTCAGGAAATGCGGCACCATGGGATGGCAATCGCTGGCGTGGATTTGCGCGCCACGTTTATGCATCACCAGACTGGTCAGGCCCAATCCGCAGCCCAGTTCCAGAATGCTTTCATCCGCCCGAATGGGACGATTTTTCAATTTGCGCGCCAGTTGAATGCTGGACGGCCATACCAGGCCAAACAAGGGCCAGACAGCCGGGCCTATGCCCAGAGACTGTGCATGTCCCAACGGGTCAGCATATTGCATGTGATCGGCCAAGGAACGAATACGTAACGATTCTCTGGGCGAGATTCGTATATGCTGGAGACGGGTTTTTAACTTGGCGGGCGTGGATGAGGTCGAGCCATATAAGTCTGACATAGACTGATGATCGTCCATATCGACACAAAAAGCGAATTTTGGCTTATTTTGCTGTGGTTTACACTATAGATAGCCGAATTTAAACGAATTTTCGCCCAACACCATTGATAAGGACCGCTATTGTTCAAAGACCTGATTAAAGACCTTGACGACCATTCCATCGTGGAACCTGACATTTTTCTGGACGTACCCTTCGTCCCCAGCGACGACCGCGTCATCGACACCATGCTGCAACTGGCTCAAACCGGGCGCAAGGACGTCTTGTATGACCTGGGCTGTGGCGATGGGCGCATTGTTATTGCGGCCGCCAAAAAATACCACTGCACCAGCATAGGCGTCGAACTGGACCCGCTGCGCGTTGCCGATGCCATGGAGCAAGCCGGCCATGCCGGCGTGGAGTATCTGGTGGACTTTGTGGAAGAGGATCTGTTTACCGCAGACTTCAGCCAGGCCACCATCGTGACGCTGTACTTGATGGACACCATCAATGCCATCCTGCGCCCACGCTTGTTGCAGGAGCTGCGACCCGGTGCGCGCATTGTGTCGCACGCCTTTGATATGGGAGACTGGGAAGCCGACGAGATCCTGCATGTAGGCGGCATCAAAATCTACAAATGGATTGTGCCCGCGCAGGTGGCCGGTGAATGGGAATGGGAAGGTCTGGACGGGACGGACTACCGCTTGCAGCTCAAGCAGCGGTATCAGGATGTCAGCGGGAAAATCTGGATGAATGGCAAGCCCGCTCTGCTGACTGATCTTTATCTGTCCGGCGATTGTCTGGAACTAAGTGCACAGGCCGACGACTCCTCGCCCGTAATCAGCTCCCATCTGTACTTCGACCACCAGGAGCTGCTGTCCGTGGAAGAGGTGGAAGCAGAGGACTGATTCCACAAACCTCTGCTTCGCAATATCAAGCCCTGGCATCAGACCAGGGCTTTTGTTTTAGAACTGGTACTTCATCGTCAGCATGATCTTCTGCGGTGCACCGTAAAAGCCCTGAGAGTCCTCCGTCAGGTCTACATACTTTTTGTCGAACAGATTATTCACGTTCAACTGGGCCGACAAGCTAGGCGAGAAGCGGTAATGCGCCATCAAGTTGGCCAGCAAAATGGAACCTTGCTCGCGTCGTGCGCTAAGATTTGGCGCCACAGTTCTATCCACATAAACATGACTGCGCCATTGCACACCGCCGCCTACCGTCAACTTCCCTTCGGTACCCGGCACGATATAGGAAGTTTGCAAATGCGCCAGGTTCTGCGGTTCAGAAGTTTTAAAAGGACCACCCTCAGCATTGCGCACCAGATTACGTGCAAAGCCTGCGGACACCTGCCAGCCAGGTTGAATTTCACCCGAAGCCTGTAGCTCGAAGCCCTCGCTGGTCACGCCCTTGGCCCCCCGATAAGCAAAATCGCTGGAGCCAGGTACAGTCCTGTCACCGTCTTTTTCGGCCACATTGTCCTGCTCGATACGAAACAATGCCAGCGAAGTGTTGAGCTTGCCATCAAAGTGCTCGGATTTCAGACCCAGCTCATAACTCTTGCCCTGCACCGGGTCCAGAAAGCCGCCACTGGCATCACGATAGGTCTGGGGCTGAAAGATATCCGTGTAGCTGAGATAAGCCGTGAAGTTATCGTTGAAGTCGTACAGCAGGCCAGCGTACGGCGTGAATACATGATGGTTCATGGTGTCATTGCCGGACTCGCGCTTCCAATTGGTTTGTCGACCACCCACAATCAGCTTCAGGGAATCGCTCAAGGACAGGCGCAGAGCGCCATAGACCGCATTCTGGCGCGTTTCCTGTTCGCCCAACGGCTGAAAACTCCCCCATACCGGCTCGGGATAGGAGCCGTCCCATTCAAAGACATTACCCACTGGCGTATTGCCTTGCGGAGCGTGGTTGCCATAACGGTAGTTGGACTTGCTGCCCATCACTCCCACAAAAGCCTCATGCTCCTGGCCGAAGGCATTAAATGGCCCGCTCAGTTCCAGCGAGGCGCTGTTCTGATCGAACTCCTGATGCGAGTTGTTCAGCAAGGACGTCATGCCCAAGCCGGTGACAGGATCAGGGTGGCCCATCAAATACACCAGCTTGGAGTCGTACTCGCTCTCCAGACGGCTGACATTGGCTTTCAAGGACCAGCCATTGGAAAAGCGATGGTCTATGCCCGCGTAGAAGGTATTGCTGGTCGTATCCCAGCGTGTCCAATCTGCACCGACACTGAAAGAGCGACGCCAATCCAGATCCCCGCCCTTGTTATCCAGCGTAGGCAGACCGCCCCAGGTCACGCCCGTCGGACGTTTAGCCTGATGCTCTACTCCAACCCGCACAGTCGTGTCAGGCGTCAGATCCGCTTCCGCAGTCGCTAACCAGGCACGATTGCGCGTGTGGTAACGATCGATATACGAATCGCGCTCCTCCATCATCCCTGCCACGCGGGCACGCACGGTACCGTCCTTGTTCAAGGGCGTAGATAGATCAATCGTGCCCCGGTGATGGTCCCAAGAGCCTATGCCAACAGAGGCGGTGCCGGTAAACACATCGCTGGTCGCGCGTTTGCGCACGATATTCACCGAAGCCCCAGGATTGCCCGCCCCCGTCATCAAGCCGGTAGCACCACGCACTATCTCGATGCGGTCGTAAAGAATGGGATCAAAGTTGGAAGTTCCGAAGAAATCATTCTGTGTGGCAATAGACACCCCATCGTATTGGTAAGTGTCGATATAGAAACCACGCGAATGAATATCGGTGCGGTCAATATCCGACATGGACGTTGCAATCCCCGTGACGGTCTTAAAGCTCTCGCCCAGCGTAGTCAAATTCATATCTTCCATCTGCTGGCGTGTAATCACACTGACGGACTGCGGGGTCTCGCGTGGTGACAGACGCAAACCTGTTGCCGCCGTGGTCGCCTGAACGGCATAGGAGCCCGAGCCTTCAGTAGACAGATCACGCCCCACCACACGAACCGGAGCCAGCTGCGTCGTCTCGCCCTGCACCGGGCGGGTCAGGGACACATTCTTGCCCTTACGTCGAAATTCCAGACCCGTGCCTGCCAGCAAGCGACTTAAGGCCTGATCTGCCGTGAGACTGCCGGACACAGGGGGAGCCGCAATCCCTTTAACCGCGTCAGGCAGATAGAAAATCTGCAACCCGGCCTGTGCACCTAGCTTTTCCAGCGCGGCCTCCAAGGGTTGTGCGGCAATGCTGATCGCCACCGGCGTTTCCTGCGCCCAGGCATGGGGTGCGTACAGACCAATAGCCAGAAAAAGGGAAAGTGCGAGGGCGTTAAGACCAATCGATGTCGTACCCCGACGCGCGGCGGCGGGTATTGCTTGCGTGTCCAGCATGAACAGAGTTCCAAAAAATAAGTACGCGCATGGTGCGCAGACGCCCTTGGCCAAGGCTATGGGCTAGCCTGTTTCCGATCTGGAAAGCAGGCCCCCATAAGTAAGACGCCGTAGCGAAAAATTTTCCGGAATGATTCTCACTGCTCTTTTTGATACAAAATGTATCAATAGTGGTGCACGACTTGCTTGGCAACGGAACTCAACAGCACAGCATCGTTCGTCTTCGAATCGCTGTTCACCATTCGCACTTCACGGTTCGTGGCTTATTGCTTGCTGCCAAACGCAAAACGAGCCGTAACCTTAACGCGCCATTAACAAAGCGCTGCCATCCGCTTGTCGCACCACCCGTACTGGCGCGATGTCCGGCAGGATATCCAGCGCCGCTGCTGGTTCCTCAATACTCAATGTGCCCGAAATGCGCAACTTGGTGATCTGTGAGTCTGTCACCCGCAAGGGGTGTTCCAGATAGCGGCTCAGCTCCTGTGCCACCGTCGTCAAAGGCACATCACGGAACACGATGCGCCCCTCTTGCCAGGCCATAATCGCTTCCACACGCTCCTGAGCTAAAGGCATCACCTTGTTGTTTACCGCGCTGGATACCTGCCCAGCCGATAACATCGCCCGGTCCCGGCGCCACCACGGGCCTGTGGAAAGCTGCACCGAGCCCTCGCGCACAGCCACGGCGACACTCTCCGCCTCTCGACGCACATTGAACTGCGTCCCGGTAACCAGCACCTGCGCCTGACCCGCGTCTACGGAAAAGGGGCGATTCTTGTCGGACTGCACCGCAAACAGGGCCTCGCCCCGCAGCAGCTCCACGTTTCGGCGCGACGCGTAAAACGCGATGTTCACCTCCGTGTCCGTATTCAAATCCAGACGCGAACCATCCGGCAATTCAAGCTGCTTGCGCTCGCCGCGTGCGGTCAACAGGCGCTGGGTAAACACAGGCGTTTCGGCCCACATCGAACGACTGAACCAGGCCCCGGCGGCCACCGTTGCAAGCGTCACCCCTGTACCCATCACCCAGCGTCGACGCGCAAAGTTGGGCACCTCTTTCGCCGGACGATTCATGATCTCCCGCATCTCGTCCATGGGCAGATGGTCCGCCACCTGCCAGACCTGCTGCAAGGAACGGTACTCCCGCTCATTGGCCGGATCCTGCGCCAACCACGCATCCCGCTCACGCTGCTCCTGCGGCGTCAGCTCACCGAGCTGCTCTCTGGAAAACCAGTCCAGCGCTTGCTCTTGGGGCAGATAAGAGGGGGTGGGATTGTCGTTTTTAGGCATGGCTCGCGTCGCCAGGGACACAGGGCACAAAACCGTGCCCTTCACTGATAAGACGTTTATGCATAAGGAAATCCGGAATCAATGAGGGGCATAGCTTTGTAACTTTTTCTGAAGATGCCGCAATGCCCGCTTCATGTATTTTTCCACCGAGCTGGGCGTCAGATCCAGCTTCTCTGCAATTTCCTTTTGCGTATAGCCCTCTATTTTGTTCCACAAAAACACTTGCTGGCACTTCAAGGGCAGCTCCTGCAAGGCATCTCGCAACGCCTGGCTAAGCTGCTCCATGCGCAGATCACTTTCGGGGCCAAGACCTACCGGGTGCTCCTCCTCTCGCAAATCGTGTAGAGGCACCACGTCGTGGCGCGACTGACGGCGGATCTCACTGATCAGCTGGTTTTGCGCACTGCGATACATATAGGCTTTTTGATTCAGTGCCGCAGCATGTTCGCCGCGCAGCAAGCCTTCAATGGAGTCCTGCGCGGCATCTTCCGCGTCCTGCGGCAAAGAGCTGCGCTTGGCCCACGAGCCGATCAGCCCGCTGTAATGAGCGAGCCAGCCTTTCTTGGACGTGGGGCGGCGGGACATGGCAAATACAAGAGACGGATGTCGAATGAAGCGAGCATATTAACAATAATTCTCATTTAGATATAGAAAAGTCCCTGCAGTGTGGCATCCCACCTCATCCTGCAAATTTGCAAGAGGGCTTGCAACATTGGCGCTTTCCTATCGCGCCCTCCTTCTTAAGAATGGCAAATACAAATCCAATCAAAAAAGGAGACAAACATGGCGGATATCTCTGCCCAGGTTTATGAGGCGCTGTACGCAAAGCCTCAATTCCAGGATCTGGTACGCAAGCGAAGAGGCGTGGTGCTGCGGTTGTTGTTTGTCAGCATGGCCTTCTTTTTTCTGGTTCCCATTCTTTCCAGTCTTAGCCCCGAGCTTTTTCGTCTGAAACTGAGCAACTCCACCAATTTCGGGCTCTGGTATCTGATCGCCCAGTATCTGGTGGGGGGTGCCGTGGCCTGGCGCTATGCCGTCCAGTTGCGTCACCTGGACAAGATGGTGCAGCAGTTAACACAAGAAGAATCCCAGCAGTTCTCAATGCGCTCCGCGACCGTTTAAGGGGCTCATCATGAAAAAAATAGTATTTGCGACAGCCTTGATGGCTGTCAGCGAAGCTGCGCTCGCACAGGAAAGCACCTTGGTTAATGAAGGCAACAGGGTGCTGACGTTTTCAGTATTCGCCTTCTTGTTCTTGTTCACGCTGGGCATCACGTTTCTGGCGGCACGCCGCAACGCCACTGCCAGCGACTTCTACACGGCGGGCGGCGGTATCAGCGCCCGTTTCAATGGGCTGGCCATTGCCGGGGATTACCTCTCAGCCGCCGCGTTTTTGGGCGTTTCCGGGCTGATCGCGATATATGGTCTGGACGGTATCAGCTATCTGGTGGGCTTTTTCGTATCCTTCATTCCAGTGCTGATTCTGGTGGCCGAACCTTGCCGGAATCTGGGTCGCTACACGCTGGGCGATGTGCTGTCCTATCGAAACAACTTCCGTGCCACCAAGCTGGTTGTGGCCGGGTCCAGCATTCTGGTCGCGCTGTTTTACATGGTCCCGCAGATTGTGGGCGGTGCCGTGATTATCCGGGCGCTGATCGGGATTCCCTATGAGGTTTCTGTTGGCATCGTCGGCCTGATGATGCTGATTTACGTGTTATTTGGTGGCATGCGTGCCACTACTTCAGTGCAAGTGCTCAAGGCTGGTCTGCTGATCAGTTTCTGCTTCGTGCTGGTGATTCTGTCCTGGGCGCCCTACGGCTTTAACGTGGAAGCGTTTTTTGGCTCGGTCATTTCCAGCCTCGCCATCCAGAATCATGTGATCAATTTCCTGGGGCAATCCTCGCTGGGTGTGGCCGAGGCCGGGCAGCGCTTTCTGGAACCGGGCCTGTATCTGAAAAACCCGGTCGAACAGATTTCGCTGGGTATGGCACTGGTGCTGGGAACCGCCGCAATGCCACATATCCTGATGCGCTTTTTCACCGTGCCACATGCGCAAGCCGCCCGCAAATCGGCACTGTACGCCATGTTAGCCATCGGCCTGTGCCATCTGTTCATTGTGGTGATCGGTTTTTCTGCCGCACTGAATGTCAGCCCCAGCGCAATTCTGGGCCTGGACAAGGGCGGCAATCTGGCCGCGCCCATGCTGGCGCAACTGTTGGGTGGGGGGCCGGAGAGCATGATGGGCAACTTCATGCTGGCCGTGGTGGCTGCCGTGTCCTTTGCCACGATTGTGGCGGTGGTGGCCGGCCTGACACTGGCCGCGGCTTCCTCCCTGGCCCATGACGTGTATATCGGCGCAATTCGCAACGGTGCAGGCACCGAGCGCGAACAGGTCATTGCAGCGCGTATCGCCACCTTGCTGATGGCGGTGATTTCCATCGCTGCCGGTATTGCGGCCAAGGGACAGAACGTGGCGCATCTGGTGGGCCTGGGCTATGCCGTTGCCGCATCGGCCAACCTGCCAGCGCTGGTCTGCACCTTGTACTGGAAACGCTGCAATACCGCCGGTGTGGTGGCGGGTGTAGTAGGCGGAACGATCTTGTCCATCGGGCTGGTGCTGGTATCGCCCAACATGAGCTACCCGCTGCTGCAAAAAGAAGCGGCACTGGCCACTGTCACCACCGTCAATCAAAAGCTGAACACGGCAAGCGACCCTGCCCTGCGCGACAAGCTGGTCACTGAACGCAACGCAGCCCAGGCCACGGCAGATGCCATTCCTGCCGATGCAAGCAGCGTGGTGGGCCTGTCCAAGCCCCTGATCAGCTTGCGCAATCCCGGAATTATCTCCATCCCTCTGGGCTTTTTACTGGTGATTCTGTTCTCGCTGTTCACCCGCAGCGCCCTGTCGGAATCCAGGTGGGTAGAGATGTCGGTTCGCCGGGAAACCGGATTAGGTGTGGCCAAGGCCACGGTTCACTAAACGTAGAGAGAAACACACCATGTCACTTCCAATCACTCAAGTTGCCGCGGCACATATTGCCTCTGTTTACATGGACGCGGCCGCCTCGGTACGCAAGGCCATTGCCATTATTGACGAGGCCGCCCGCCACGGTGCCGAGCTGATTACCTTTCCCGAAGCCTTCATCCCCGGTTTTCCAGTCTGGGCCGCGCTGTGGGCGCCCATTTACAACCACGACTGGTTCAAGAAAATGGCAGCCAACAGCATCCATATTGATGGCCCGGAAATCGCCCAGATTCGTGCCGCTGCCAAGCGCAATGGCATCTTTGTGTCCCTGGGTTTTAGCGAAAGCACCGAGGCCAGCGTAGGCTGCATCTGGAATTCCAATGTGATCATTGGCGATGATGGTTCCATCCTGAATCACCACCGTAAACTGGTGCCCACCTTCTACGAAAAAATGGTCTGGGCTCCGGGTGATGGCCATGGTCTGCGCGTGTGCCAAACCCGCATTGGCCGCATCGGTGCCCTGATCTGCGGGGAGAACACCAACCCGCTGGCCCGCTACTCACTGGCGGCCCAGGGCGAGCAGATTCACATCTCCGCCTGGCCGGCTATCTGGCCGACTCGCATGCCCAAATCAGGCCAGAACTTTGACAATGTGGCAGCCAACAAAATACGAGCAGGCGGCCACTCTTTTGAGTCCAAAGTCTTCGGCATTCTGAATGCCGGTTTCCTGGACCAGGCCATGCTTGATGCCCTGACCGAAGGCGGGGATGCCCAGGCGCGCGAAGTGCTGGAAAACACCCCGCGCGCGGCAACCCAGTTCCTGGACCCCACCGGCGCATCCGTAGGCGACTTTCTGCAAAATGAAGAAGGGATTGCCTATGCCACTTTCGATTTGAACGCCTGCGTGGAACCCAAGCAGTTCCACGACATTGTGGGCTACTACAACCGCTTCGATGTGTTTGATCTGTCCATTGATCGTCGACGCATCACGCCCGCTACTTTCCGAGGACCAAACAGCGCAAGCGGTAAACAATCACGTAGCAGTGAGCCCGTGCAGGACGGTCAGGTAGCCAGTTCGGAAACGATGGAGGAATAAGGCCATCGTCTGACCCACCCTGCTAGCAGTACCTGCCATGTACTTCCGTTGCCTCGGGGGTACATGGCAGCCTCTATTTCTCTTTCCAAACAAGGCCGTCCCCAACACAAGGTACATTGCAAATTTGCAACTCCCTGAAAGCTTGATCTATACCGTGATAGCTCGCAGTAGACTTAAAAATACGCACGGGTTTCGTCCATTATTTGATACCCGCCTTGCAAATATTCTTGTCCAGGGTTGTAGCCATGTCTCCTATTGATCCCAATTGGCATGATCTGAAAATTTTCCTGGAAGTGGCGCGCTGCGGCACCCTGGGCGCGGCCGCCAGACGTTTGAAGGTAGACCCGTCCACCCTGAGCCGTCATATCAGCCGACTGGAAGAAACGATTAACGCGCCTATCTTCGAGCGCAGTAACCAGGGTCTGCATCTGACCGCAGGCGGGCAAGGCTTGCTGGAGTATGTGGAGTCCATGGAAGCCAGTGCCGTGGCTCTGGCAGAACAATTGGGGGATCGCCCTAAAGAGCCCTCCGGCACAGTGCGGGTCGGCTCCATGGAAGGCATTGCCTCCTTATATCTGGCGGCAGAGTTTCAGGGCTTTTCATCGCTACACCCCAAAATCGCCATTGAGCTAGTCACGACGACCCAGCAAATGCACGTCAACCGGCGTGAAGCAGATGTATTCCTGAGCTTTTTTCCCATGGCAGGCAAGTCCATTGATGTGGTGCCCCTGGGCTCCTTTCCGCTACATCTGTACGCGTCTCCCGAGTACCTGACCCGTCACGGTCATCCCTGTGATCTGGACGACCTGCTGGATCACCACTTTGCCTCTTATGTGGACGACCTGATCCAGCTGGATACCGTGCGCTGGCTTAATGAAATCATCTCCCGGCCCAAGCTGGCTTTTCAGTCCTCCAGCATGATTGCCCAGATGTTTGCCGCCGCAGCCGGTGCAGGTATCGTCATGCTACCCTCTTTTGCCAAACCGGAAAGACTGGGCATGATCAAGCTGCTGGATGAACAAGTTACCGTACGTCGCACCATCTGGATGACAGTGCATCGGGACTTGCAATACTTGCCCCGCATCAAGGCAGTAACTCGTTTTCTGGAAAAGACGATAGGCCGGGACTACCCTTGTCGGACCGACTAAACCTTTCTTGGTCCACCGCTTTCAGGCACTTTTTCAGGCCGACTTTACTGACAAAGAGAAACGTCTCTTAACTGCATGGCGCGGCTGCAATGCTAGGCTGATCTCACCTTCTGTTTTATTTCAGCAAAGGAATCAGCCTTATGCGTTTTTCTTCCTTCAAAGCGCGATGCGCAATGGTCTTGGCCACCGCAGGCGCCACCCTTGCTTTATCCGCCCCTTCGCTGGCCGACGTCATCATCCCCATGAATATGGCTACCGAAAGCGGTGCTGGCGAACAGATCGGCCAGGTTAGCGTCCGTCAGACAGAGCATGGTTTGGTTTTCACGCCAGACCTGAAAAACCTGAAACCCGGTGTACATGGCTTCCATGTGCATGAGAACGCCAGCTGCGCCCCCAGCGAAAAAGACGGCAAGGTAACGCCTGCCGGAGCAGCGGGCGGCCACCTGGATCCTGCAAAAACCGGCAAGCACGGCTTCCCATGGGGCAACGGCCACTTGGGCGACCTGCCCGCCCTGTATGTACAGGCTGACGGTACCGCCAGCACACCCGTTCTGGCCCCACGCCTGAAGTCCTTGGATCAGATCAAGGGCCGCTCCCTGATGATTCACGAAGGCGGTGACAACCACTCCGACCACCCCGCGCCCCTGGGCGGCGGTGGCGGACGCTTTGCTTGCGGGGTGATTAAGTAAGCAGTCTTAACTCTTCAACCTTCTCAAGGAGATGCCATGAACGAAACAATTGAATCTTCCTTTGAACATCTGCAAGAGATTATCAAGGACATCCGCTTTGCGATGTTCGTCACCCATGCGGCCAATGGCGAACTCCATGCCTGGCCCATGACAACCCAGAAGGCAAAAATGGGGTCGACCCAAGAGGACTATGAGCATGACAAGCTATGGTTCTTCATGTCGCGCAGCAGTGACCCGGTCAGTAATCTGAGCGCCAATCCGCATGTGAACGTCAGCTATGCCGATCCTAAAAGCGACACCTATGTGTCGGTGTCCGGTATGGCCCGCGTGGTCGACTCCATGAACCAGAAAGAACGCTTCTGGAACACCATGACTGAAGCCTGGTTTGCCGAGGGTATTACCGACCCTGATCTGGCGCTGGTGTGCGTGCATATTGATAGTGCGGAGTACTGGAGCGTGCGCGAAGGCAAGCTGGCACAAGCCGGAAAAATGCTGAAAGCCACCCTGATGGGCGAGCGCCTGACCGAGATCGGCGAGCATGGCAAAGTCACGCCTGGCCGCTAACCCTCTGTCGCAAGCCACCCTTTCTTGATGCAAAAAAAAGCCCGGTCAGACACCGGGCTTTTTTCATCAGGCTGATACGAACAGCCCTCAACTCAGTTTTAAGTAGCGGGCAAGACGGGTATATAAAGGTCCGGTCAACACCAACACGCAAACCATGCGCGCCACCTGAAAGGAGGTCACCATCGGCGCTCCCAGTTGCAGCACTTTGGCGGTAATCGCCATCTCTGCAATGCCGCCTGGGCTAACGCCAAGCACCAACGTGGGATAGGCAATATCGGAAAGCCGATACAGGCCATAGGCGAAGGCAAACGCCAAGCACAGATTGATCAGGTTACTGATGGCAGCGACCCCCAAATACCTGGGAGCACGACGGAAAAAGTCCGGCCCGAACTTGTCGCCCAGAGCCCAGCCAATGCACAGCTGCCCCAAGTTGGAAATTTGTATCGGCAGGCCCGACAAAATAATGTCGTTATACGTAAGAATGGCCACCACCAACAAAGGGCCTAGCACCCAAGGGTTGGGCAAACGCAAGATTTGAAAGAGGAAGCCGGCCACACTGCTTAACAGCACCAGCAGAGCCAGACCAGGAAGGTTCAAAAAATCAGGCCGTACGACAGCTCCCGCCTGCTCCCCCGAAAAGCCCAAAGCCTCGAACGCGAAGGGAATAATCACTACGACCATCAGCACCCGCAAACCATGTGCAGAGGCGACCAGATCCGGACGTGCGCCATAACGCTCCGCCAGCCCCGTCATCTCGCTGGCTCCCCCTACTGCACTGGCAAACCAGGCAGTACGCAGATCCGTACCGGCATAACGGGTCAGCATGAATGTGCCTATGCAGCACAAGACCAGCGCAAACACCATGCCCATCACGATAAACAGAGCATTACTGCCAATCAAATGCACCATGGCTGGGGTGAAATACAGCCCCAGGGATGTCCCAATAACCCATTGACCTGCATTGCGTGCCAGCGGCATGCAGGCCCCCGGACTGCCCGCCATTTTGGTAGCTGCCGTCAAGATCAGGGCACCCAACATCCAGGGCAAAGGCATACTTAGCCAACTGGCCACCAGGGCACCAAGCAGGGCCACCCCAAAACCCAGGGCAATTCGAAACCAGATAGCCATAACAAAAACAACAAGGCCAGGCCGCAGCCTGGCGCTTTCTCCCGATAAAAGCCCCACCGAAGCGGTGGGGTCCCCCTATTTATGTCTCGTCGTGCAGTTGCTTGCGCCCTGCAATACGACGCAGCACGATCGGACCTACACTAACCAAAACGGCCGCGATCCACAAGGCAATTGAAACTTTGCTCTCGAACAAAATACCGATTTCACCGTTCGTGATGGACAGCGCGCGACGCAGATTCTGCTCCATCATATTGCCCAGAACCACTCCCAGCACCATCGGTGCCATGGGCACGTTCATCTTGCGCAGGAAGTAGCCCAGAACGCCGATACCAACGACCAGCAGCAGATCAAAGCTCGTGCCATTGATGGCATAGACCCCGATATAGCTGATCGCCAAAATACCAGGCACCAACAGGCGCGGAGGAATAGCCAGCATGGAGGCAAAGACCCGCACCATGGGCACGTTCATCAAGAACAGCATGACGTTGGCGACCATCAAGGAGGCGATCAAGCCCCACACAATCTGTGGCTGAGACTCAAACAGCACCGGCCCCGGCGTGATGTTGTACAGCGTCAGGGCACCCATCATGACCGCCGTTGTTCCAGAGCCTGGCACGCCCAGTGTCAGCATGGGAATAAAGGAGCCGGTTGCAGCACTGTTATTGGCCGCCTCTGGCGCAGCCAGGCCACGCATATCGCCCTGGCCAAACATGGCATTGGGATCTTTGCCTTCGATATATTTTTTCTCATTGGCGTAGGCCACCGCAGAGGCCACACTGGCCCCGGCACCGGGCAGGATACCGATGAAAAAACCCATCACACCACCACGCACGGTGCTCCACCAGGTCATGCCCAGCTCTTTCAGGTTAAAGAGCTTGCGCTTGCTTTTAGGTACTTCGATCGACACGCCACCCAACAGGTTTTCCAGCATCTGCAACATCTCTGCCACAGCAAACAAACCAATCACGACAACAACAAAATCAATGCCGTCTGCCAGGTTCGGAATATCAAAGCTGTACCGATATACCCCCGAGTTGGCGTCCACTCCCACCGTAGAAATGAACAGGCCCAGCATAGCGGCCAGGATACCTTTGACTGGCTCATCCCCCAACAAACTGGTCAGCGCACAAAAGGCAAACACCATCAGCACAAAATACTCGGCCGGGCCAAAGGCAACCGCCCAGCCCGCCAGCATGGGAGCCAGCAGCACAATACCGCAGATGGCAATGGTGGACCCGATGAACGAGGAAAAAGCCGACAAGGACAAGGCCACACTGGCCAAACCTTTGCGCGCCAGCGGATAACCGTCCAGCGTCGTCATGACCGCTGCCGCTTCACCGGGCACATTGATCAGAATGGAGGTAATACGACCACCATACTCCGCACCCACATACACAGCGGCCAGCAGGATCAGAGCAGACTCCGGGGGCAGCTTCATGGCAAAGGCAATCGGCACCAGCATGGCTACACCATTAATCGGCCCCAGCCCAGGCAACACGCCCACAATGGTGCCGATAAAAGCGCCAATCGCGGCGACCAGCAGATTCTGGGCAGAAAAAGCAACGCCAAAGCCTACGCTCAAATAATCAAGAATCGAGCTCATAACCACTCTCCCAGGATGCCGTAGGGCAGAACCACATCCAGGCCCAAATCAAATAGCAGAAACAGCCCCACTCCCATCGCCAGCCCGCCAATCAGGGCCTGCTTCCAGCTACCGCCAAACAGACGGCCTACCAAGGTAGCCATCAGCGTGGTGGCAATGATGAAACCCAGCCACTGAAACAGCCAGGCATAAGCCGCCAGGTAGGCCACCATCATCAAGATGCGGCCATTGGCTCCACTGGGGTTGGCAGGCACAGTCCCACCACCTTTGATAATCAGGCGCAGCCCGCATAAAGCAATGATCAAGGCCAGCAATAAAGGGAAGGCCTTGGGGCCAACAGGCTCATAGGAAAAAGGCGGCTCTAGGTCGTAGCCAAAAGCGGTGATCAAGGCAGCGAGCACCAGCGCGCCCACGCCTAGTACGCGATCATTCAGCGTCATGATTGGAATCTCCGGATTCACCCGCCATGGACGACGGGGCAGACAGGCGGCACTCCCGGCGCAAACCGGCCGGGAGTACCGTAAAAACTTACTTCTTGATCAGGCCAAACGAGTCAGCCAATTCTCGATACTGAAGTACTTGTTGTTTTACGTAAGCATCCAGTTCCTGGCCGCTCATATTGAAGGGGAACAGGCCCTGCTGGGTTTGCATGCGAGCAAACTCGGGCGTTTTCATCAGCTGCTCGAACGCCTGAACCCACCACTGATATTGCTCGTCAGAGACTTTGGGGCCCACATAAAAGCCGCGAATAATAGGCCACTCGATATCAAAGCCCTGCTCTTTGGCCGTGGGAATCTCGGCCAGCGCACCGTCCAGTCGCTTATCGTTAAAGACAGCTAGAACACGAATAGGCGCCCCACCCTCCAGCATGGTGTGAGCTTCGGCTGCATCGCCCATATAGGCCTGAATATGGCCACCGCGCAGGGCCGTCATCGCCTCGCCACCGCCCTCAAAGGCAACAAAGCGCATTTTGCGGAAATCCACATCTGCGGCACGGGCCGTCAATGCAGCCTTCATCCAGTCCTGCCCTCCCACGGAACCACCCGCTCCCAGAACAATCTTGGTCGGGTCGGCCTTGAAGGCCTCCATCAGGGATTTCAGGTCCTGATAAGGCGAGTCCGCACGCACAATGGCCACGCCATAATCACTGCCAATCGACGCCAGCCAGCGCACGTCCTCTACCGAGTATTTGCCAAACTTGCCCTGTGCCAGATTCAGCAGGGAGCCACCCGAGAAAGCAGCAATCGCATTGCCGTCGCCCGGACGCTGCGCCACGATATGGTTATAGGCCACCGCCCCTACACCGCCGGGCATATAGACGGTGCGCATGGGATTTTCCAGCAGCTTGGTTTCCAGAAAACCGTTCACGGCTACACGACAGGTCAGGTCAAACCCGCCGCCTGGCTGTGCTGGAGCAATACACTCAGGCTTGGAGGGTTGCTGGGCCTGTACGCCACTCAGGCTGCTCAAGCCCAGAATACTGCTGGCCAGTAGCACCCGTAGTTTCATGTGGATAGTCATTGATTCGCCTCCAGGAGGATCTTGGTCGTTGTAATGGGTGCGACCTTACCGGAGCGAAGCTTTCGCCTACCTTTCAATTTCGCCAAAAAACACGATTTTCAAGGGTATACCCTGAACAATCCAATCAGTGTTCAAGCGAATCAAACTCCAAACGCACAATCAAACCACGCTGCTGCGGGCCTGTCCGCAAGCTCATGCGGGCGCCATGAATCTGTGCAATAGCCTGTACGATCGCCAGCCCCAAACCGGAGCCCTGCAAGGCCTTCCCCGCCTCGCCACGCCTGAAACGATGGCCCGCCTTGGCCATATCATCAGCACTCATACCCGGACCATCGTCTTCAACCTGAATGCTGCACACCGGCCCTTCCTTGCGCACCGTTACCGTAATGCATGCAGCACGTGGGCAGTACTTGATGGCATTGCTGACCATATTGCTTAAAGCCTGTTGCAAGAGCCAAGCCTCCCCGGCTACCCGAACAGGGGTGGAGGGCGCGTCCAGGCCCAGGTCCTGACGCTTGGACCTCGCCAGGCTCCAGAGCTCATCCACCACCAGCCCGGCTTGCTGGCACAAGTCGACTGTGCCCAAGGCCGCGCGGGTGCGTAGCTGGTCAGCAGCATCGCGAACCCTGGACAAGGCCACCATTTGATGCGTCATCTGAGCCGTGTTGTTCAAGCGTAATTGAATTGCCTCCAGCACCTCCTTCATTTCATCGGTCTTGGCCAAAGACAGGGCAAAATCCACCTGGGTCAGCAAAACAGCCAAGGGGGTTTTCAACTGGTGCGAGGCATCGTCCAGAAACTGCTGTTGCTCGCGTGATTTGCGTGCATAACGATCCATATGCAAATTGATGGTCTGTACCAAAGGCCGGACCTCTCGCGGCAGGCTGGCCTCGCTGATCGGCTCCAGGTTGTCGGGGGAACGATGCCGTACCTCGGCGCTCAACTTGCGCAAAGGGCGTAGCGCCAACAAGGTGCCAGCCAGAATCAGAACAATGAAAAGACTGAACACCGCCATGTCCTGAATCAGATTCTGGATAATGACTTTACGTATGAAAGCATGGCGCTCGCTCAGGTTTTCACCTGCCTGAATCAGGATTCGGCTGTCTTGATAAGTCTGCAAGCGTCCATCCGATTCCAGCGCCACCGCCGCGATGCGCAAGGGCTCTCCCAGATATTCAGCGTCATAGAAAACGGGCTGATTACTGAGCAGACGCCGCACTGGCAGCGGCATACCGGTAAAGCCAATTTCCGATAAACCATCTTCAGTAGCCACCCTGAAATACACCTGACTACTGATGGTGTACTCCATGAACTCCATCATGTAGTAAGACTGCTCCATCGCCAGCCCGCCACTAATGGTCAAGACATTGGACGACATGGACTTCAAGGCACCGGCCAAAGCCCGGTCAAACGCGGCGTTGACCTGATCCTTCAGAGTCATGCTGGAAACAAACAGGGACACGCCCGAGGTCAGCAAGGCCGCAGGAATCAGCATGAACAACAAAGTACGACGCAGACTGCTTAAGGCCATATTTGCCCCCGATAAGGCAATACGCTAAGGCTCATCATCGCCCACAGGCTCCAGGCAATAACCTACGCCGCGCAAAGTGACGATATGGACATCCGAGGACTGCAGTTTCTTGCGCAAGCGATGCACCAATACCTCGATAGCTTCAATATTGATTTCATCCTCATCCTTGTCATTGAGCCGATCCAGGATGAACTGCTTGTTCACAGGTTCTCCGCTACGCTGCACCAGAATACGCAGCACCTCGGCCTCGCGCGGTGACACGGACAGAAGCGCCGAATCCAGCGTAAAGCGCTGTGTGGACAAGTCATAGATCAGGCTGCCACACGCCATACGCGGTTTGTCCTTGCCCCGGCTACGACGAATCAGGGCATTGACGCGCGCCACCAGCTCTTCAATACGAAAAGGTTTGGGCAAAAAATCGTCCGCCCCACACTCCAGGGCTTCCACTCGCTCCTGCAAGGAGTCGCGAGCCGTCAAAATCAACACGGGAGTCCGGTTATCCTCCGAACGCAGACGTGCCAGCAAGGCACGTCCGTCCATGCCCGGCAAGCCCAGGTCCAGGACGAGCGCATCAAATTCCTCGATCTGCAAACGATGGTAGGCCACCATCCCGTCGTTGGACCACTCGACTGCAAACCCTTTCTTTTGCATGCTGCGCGTCAGCCACAGGGCCAAATCAGGCTCGTCTTCAATCAATAAAATTCGCATGGCGGATAGTAGAAAAGAAAACAGAACAGGGGCAATAGTACGCCGCCGGATCGTATCAGCAGCACGTCACTGGCTGACAGACTCGGTCAGCTCCAGCACAAAACGCCGCAACCAGCGGCTTTCTTCATCATGTTCCTTGTTGATGTCCCAAATCATGGACACCACAAAAGATGGCACTCGCAACGGCACCGGCGAGACGGCTAATCGACTATTGCATTCCACAAAGGAGCGGGCGGCGTAATCGGGCATGGTCAGCACCAAAGGGCTGCCAATAATGGCGTTGATTGCCCCGGAAAAATGCGTGAACGAGGCCTTGACCTTGCGCTGCAGTCGCTCGGCATCAAAGAGTTCATCAACAAAGCCGCGCAAGCCGTCAAAGGACACCCGCCCATGATGAGCATGCAAATACTCCTGCTTGCTGATGGGGGTTGAAAACGCAATGGACTGCTTATCGTAAATGCAGATATAGGAAGCGGAAAACAGCACTTGCGACTTGTGCATGGTGCTCAGAAATTTGGGGCTGGAGCAAATCGCCAGATCCGCCCCATGCTCCACCATGCTTTGCGGCCACAAATAGCTATTCGTTTGGTAGAAGGAAAAACTGATCGTCCAGCCATGCTCGTCAGCCATGCGAATCATGCGTTTGGCCAGCATATTTTCCAGATCGTCGGACAAAGCGATGCGAAAAACCCGGCTGGAGCGAGCTGGATCGAACTCCTGCTCGGATGTGACCAGCGCCGAGATGCTTTTCAGGGCCTCGGATATCTGCGGGGCAATCTCCAAGGCCCGATGCGTAGGCGTCATTCCGTGCGAACCACGGGTAAACAGCTCGTCATTGAATACCACCCGCAACTTGCGCAAAGACGCGCTGACAGCGCCCTGGGTCAGAAATAGGGCATTGGCGGCCTTGGTCACGCTGCGCTCGTTCATCAAGCACTGGAACACCAGCAGCAGGTTCAGATCCATCCGCCTGATATTAGCGATATTAATGGAAGCCATTTTTCTAATTAGTTTGAATAATTATTTGGCTTGATTAGACTAAAAATCAGCCACAACCACAATAAGGGTCGGGTATTCACCTGCCCTGCTCGAGGAGATCTTTATGGGCACTGCTACCGTCGCCCCTGCACATGCCAAATCGGCCCCCCCAGGCCAGCCGGGCTTAAGTAAAAAACAAGTTGTTGCCGTTGGTATTGGCAACTTCATGGAATGGTTTGACTTCGCGATTTATGGCTACTTTGCAGCCATTATCGGCAGCATCTATTTTCCATCCGACGCCGCTGGCGTTTCCCTGTTGTCGTCCCTGGCCGTGTTTGCCGTGGGCTTTGTCTCGCGCCCCTTTGGCGCCCTGATTCTGGGCCCGATTGGCGACCGCTTTGGCCGCAAGACCGTGCTGATGATTACCGTCTTTGGCATGGGCGTGTTCACTACTCTGATTGGCCTGCTGCCTGGCTATGACACCATCGGCATTACGGCTCCTATCTTGCTGGTTGTGCTGCGCTTCCTGCAAGGCATGATGGTGGGTGGCGAGTGGTCCGCTGCCGGTATTTTCCTGGTGGAAAGCGCCCCCTCCAACCGTCGTGCCACCGCCGCCAGCGTGGTGACCTTCACCGCCGGCATCGCCTTCCTGTTGGGTACCGCCACCGCTGCCGCCATCAACGCCACGCTGACCGAAGCCCAGGTCTACAGCTGGGGCTGGCGTGTGCCCTTCGTGCTGTCGATTGTGATGACTTTCATTGCGGTCTTTATCCGTCGCAAACTGAACGACACCCCCGTCTACCACGAGCTGCAGGAAAAGAAAGCCAACAACACACTGGAGCGCGTCTCGTCCAAGGACAAGTTCAACGCCTTTGTTCTGTCCTTTGCGTTCTCCGCCCTGTTCCTGGTGTCGCTGTACTACTTCATCACCTACGCCAATAACCACCTGGTTTCCATCCTGGGCATGAGCAAGACCTCGGCCCTGTGGCTGTGCAGTGCCTCGCTGGTGGTGTATTGCATCTTGCACCCACTGGTTGGCCGTTTCTCGGACCACTACGGTCGCCGCAAACTGGCCTTGTTTGCCGCTGCGGGTCTGACCATCATGGCCTACCCGATTTTCATCATGATGAACTCTGGCAAACCCGCGCTGATTCTGCTGGGCCTGATCATCATGGCTTTCCTGGTAGCCATCTCTGCCGTCATGAACGTCGTGCTGCTGGTGGAAGTGTTCCCCGCCTCGATTCGCTCGACCGGCGCCGCACTGGGTCACAACGTCTCGTCGGCACTGCTGGCTGGTCCTGGCCCCTTCATTGCTGCCGCCCTGATCCAGTACACAGGCAACCCCAACGTACCGGCCTGGTACCTGGCTGCCGTATCCCTGGTGTGCTTCCTGATCCTGTATACCCGCCTGCCTGAAACCAAAAACGTGGACTTGTCCGCAGGCTGACCTTTAAAGGAGACCTAGTTATGAGCAAAGTTGCAGTTATACAAGCGGCATCCATCCCGTTTGACTCTGCCAGCAGTGTAGAAAAAGCCGCCGCCATCTTGCAGCGTGTGGCTGCCAATGGCGCCACCCTGGCTGTCTTTCCCGAAGCCTTTCTGGGCGGGTATCCCAAAGGCATCAGCTTTGGCAGCGTCATCGGCAACCGCCGTCCTGAAGGCCGTGCCCTGTACCAGATGTATGTGGAAGGCGCTGTCACCCTGGGGGGCCCTGAACTGGAAGCACTGGCCGATGCCGTTACCCAAACCGGTGTCTACACCGTGATGGGCGTAATCGAAAAAATGGGCCGCACCCTGTACTGCACCGCTCTGACACTGGCTCCGGGCAAAGGCGTGGTGGGCATCCACCGCAAACTGATGCCTACCGGCCAGGAACGTCTGGTCTGGGGCTTTGGCGATGGTTCCACCATGGGTACTGTCGACACCCCCATGGGCCGAATCGGCAACGTGATCTGCTGGGAGAACTACATGCCCACCCTGCGTCAGACCATGTATGCCCAAGGCACCGAACTGTACTGCGCCCCCACGGCAGACGACCGCCCCACCTGGGCCTCGTCCATGATTCACATCGCCGTTGAAGGCCGTGTGTTTGTGCTGTCCGCCTGCCAGGCCATCCGCCTGAACAACTATCCCGAGTCCTTCCAGAAAGAATTTGCCCTGCCCGGCGAATTTGCTCCGGACAGCTACGTAATGCACGGCGGCAGCATGATCGTCAGCCCCACCGGCGAAGTGCTGGCCGGCCCGGTGTTTGACGAAGAAACCGAGCTGTACGCCGAACTGGATATGGACCTGCTCAAACAGGCCAACCTGGACTTTGATGTTTACGGCCACTACTCGCGCCCCGACATCTTCTCCCTGCATGTAGACACCCGAGCCAAGCAGGTAGTGAAACTGCAAACCGAAGACTCGGCCGAGTAAAACCAGCCAAATCCTGCACCAGAAAACCGGCCCCATCGCGCGATAAACGTGATGGGGCCGGAACTGCTTTTGAGCCTGGCACAAGCTGCTGCCTGCACCTGCCCTTTCCTGTCGTAGCTTTCTTTTTAATCCCTTGGCACTAGCTCAAAGCCAAAGGTTCCAGCACGGGCTGATACGGAGACATCTGCAACTGCGTCTCGTCCAGACCCATTCCCTGCGCCAACAGAGCCAACATCGTCAGGCTCAATGGAACAAGACCTTTCTCGATCACGTTGTATTCCGCCACACTGATTCCCAAACGACTGGCCAAACGCTCGCGCTTGATCTCCAGATACTCGCGCCAGGCACGAATCAGGGTCCAGCGATGCGTTCGCATATCCTTGAGCACCACATACGGGATACTCTTGTCCGAACGCACAAAACGCGGTGCGGCCATCAACTTGCGCACGCACTCATCATTCATGGCATCTCGTGTCAACAGATGGGCATACAGCACGGCCTGCTCGGGCAAAGTGCGAGGATCAATATCTTCAGTGGTCAACAAGTATGTATTCATCATGGCTGACAAACCTAAGGATGTAAGAGAACGGTGAACCCTGAACTTACCGACCCATTCCACCCCGGTCTGTCAGATAATTCTGAAAATGCACCCTGACCGCCCTATCGGCTGATCCTGATCAAGACACACATCCAAACAGACCAAAAAAAAGCCCCTGAACACGTCAGAGGCACTCTCCCACAGCACTACACAACAACAACAACAACAACAACAACAACAACAACAACAACAACAACAACAACAACAACAACAACAACAACAACAACAACAACAACAACAACAACAACAATTCAGATACAAGCGGGCCTTAATCCACCCAGACGCAGCGTCATAAACCCGTGGCCGATTCAAGGGACCGTGCAATGAAAGCCCAAGTCACGCCCCTGTAGTCGGAAAGCCTTAAGGCAAGAATTCCCTGTGAGCCCCTCTGGCCTGCGCCGGGGCCTTGGGGCGATTCAGAGTGCTTGCCGCAGGCGAGAGATCAGGCGGGGGTTCAAGCACCCAGCTGTTTGAACCCGACGCTTGTACTTGGTCCGGGGGACCAAGTACCGGGTGAGTTCTGGGTGCGCCCTGCCTGATCTCTTGACAAGGGGACCGGTGCGCAGCACCGGCAAGTGCTCAAGCCCCAAGGCCCCGGCGCAGGCCAGAGGGGCGTCTTCACTGAGACAATTCCTGCCTAATCGTTAACTAATCATCAAGCCAAAAACCAAGGCATCAAAAACAATCAGAAGTTATATTTCACCCCACCAAAGAAACTCCTGCCATTGCCCGCCAGATAAGTAGGCATCGCCTCCGAAGCCGAACGTCGAATCACATAACTGCTGGCATACGTCTTGTCAAAAATGTTATCTGCCATCAGATAAGCACTCCAATGCTTGTCATGCTGATAAGCGACCTTGAAACCCCAAATGGCATAAGCATTTTGATGCGTGCCTTCCACATTCTGATGGTTGGTCGGCGTATCTGAAGCCAGCCAGCGCACGTTCGGCCCAAACCGCCAGCCACCACGTCGATATACCAGTTCTGCACCCAGCAAATGCTTGGGCACCCCGGCAATACGATTGCCTTCATACTCGCCCCCTCGGAAGCGGAAATCACTGTAGGTATAAGACAGACGATAGTCCCAGCGCCCTGCAGCCGGAGCAGGCAAGGAACCGCTCAAACCAGCCTCCACGCCCTGGTGCCGCGTCCGATCAGCATAGTTAAATGTCACCGATGAAGCCCCGGTTGCATCACTGACAGCCATCAGCTCATCTTTCACATTGCTGCGATACACAGCCAGGGACCAGTCCACCGCCGACTCGCCACTGCCCCAACGCCCGGCACCACCCAACTCAAAAGTCGTCGCCTTTTGCACATTCAATTCCGTCAGCCCTGTCACTGCCGAGCGCACATTCATGGGCTGCGGTACTTCCGCACTGATGATCTCCCAATACGTAGGCGCCTCATGACTGCGGCTGACATTGGCAAACACCCGCAAATCCTCGGACGGCTGCCACACCACTCCCAGTTTCGGGCTGGCGTAGGACCATTTCTGGTTCAGGGTATCGCCCCCCAAACGATTGCGCGCATCACGAATCGCCTGGCTGTACTTCACATCCCCCACCACGGCCCACTGGGGCGCAACCTTCCAGCTCAAACCCAACAGCGCATTGCGGTTTTCAGCCCGTAGGCGATAGTCCCCAAAGAACAAGGCACGGCTGCCATTGGCAGGATTGACCGCATACAACTCACGATCCATATCACTGCGCGCCCAGTCCAGGGCAAGGCGATAATCCAGGCTGCCTTCACGACCAGCCAACTGCCACTGTGCGCCATAGGTATTCCCCTTGGTGGGCGAAGACACCTGCGGATTCGTAAAGGTATCGTCCACCGTCTGCCAATACAGCCCCACGGTCTGATTGAAATCTTCAGTGCCCCAGTAGCTACGGTTAGCCAGACGGAATTGAGTAGCCTTGCGATTCGGGTCACGTTTATAGACGTTAGCTGCCATATCCTGCGGCGTGCCATAGTCCCCCATCACACTGCGCGGATCGCTGTAGAGACGTTCGCGTGGGACCACATTGGGAATATCAAACATCAAATCCACATAGGACAGGTAGGTGCGATTCTCGAACTGCCCGCGCTTGAATCCGATATTGCCTTGTACATTCGTGCGCTCGGAATCCGAGTGATGACGATAGCCATCGGCCTTGTCATGGCTGACTGCCAAACGCCCATCAAACTCGTCCGTCTGAAAACCCTTGGCGGCATACAGACCCAGACGCCCGAAACTGCCGCCCTCCACGCTGATGGCGTCACCCTGCGTACCGTTCATGGAGCGAAAATCCAACTCCCCACCTAAAGTGGTCGCACTGGCGGACAAGGCATTCGCACCACGCCGCACGCTGATCAAGGAGCTGTTGCGCGGTTCCAGAAAGCCGATCACAAACGAGCCATCCGCCTCGTTCAAAGGCAGACCATCTTGCAACAGCAAGACACCTCGATTAACCGGATTACTTTGAATCCCCGAACCGCGAATATTGAGCCGAGGCTGATCAATCCCGCCAAAGAAATCCTGCACTACCAAACCGGGTTGATAATCCAGGGCATCGCGCAAGGTCACCAGACGCACTTCTTCCTGCGGCTGAATCAAGTTGGTGCCACCGGGCACGGCGTCCAGGCGGGCTTTCTCTTGTCGTAGGTCAGCCTGCAGCACGCTTTGCCCGACAGGCGCCTTGATGACAATGGGAGACAGGGTGGAGGTAGACGGGTCGGCCCAGGCGGCGCCCGACCACAGCCCTCCCAGCGCCAGGCTGACTGTCAGCCGACGCAATACAGGAACGTGTGACATCGTATTCTCGATAGAAAGTGAAATTACCAGTGCAGATAAAACATGGTCTTGGCCAGGATCACGATCCCGACCATGTGACAGAACACGCTTAGGTGAATCCGCTTGAAATGGATGGACTTCATGCGTCCGGTGCGCCGCAAAGTCATGGCCGTCAGAAAGTGGCCAAAAACGCTGAGCGCCAACAGAATCTTGATGGTCAAAAACAGGCCCAAAGTGTTATCGAAAGGATGGGCCAGCGCAGCGCGGTGATGCCAAGCCAAACCTATCCCGGCGCTGTACAGAACCAGCAGAACCCAGGGCATGATGCGGCGGGCGCGGTCACCAATGGCAATCTCCAAGGTACGCATGGCCTCTCGCGGAACGTGCTTGCGTATGCCTTCCAGCATCAGGACTTCAAAAAACACCGTGCCGATGAAAAACAGAGCGGCAAACAGATGGAACAGCAGGATCACGGGATAGGCAGTCATGGCGTCAAAACCTCCTGAGACAAAAGTTGGGCATACAAGGAATCGGCCAGACGCTCGCGGGCAGCGGTATCCGCCGGGGCCACCGGTTCAAACAACTGGCCTTGCCCCTTTTTCAGCAGCAGGCAGGAATCAGCGACCCGCATCAATTCACGGGGTTGATGACTGACGTACAGCAGCGCTGCTCCGGTTTCTTCCAGGCAGCGCAGGCAGACTTGAGCCAGGCTATTGCGCAACGCCGGGTCCAGAGCACTGAAGGGTTCATCCAGCAGCAAAAGGTCCGGTTGCAAGGCAAAGGCGCGGGCCAGTGCCACCCGCTGTGCCATGCCACCGGACAGCTCGCCGGGCCAGGACTGGGCGACATCGGCCAGTTCCACCTGCCCCAGCCAATACATGGCACGCTCTTTGGCTTGCGCAGTCGACAAGCCTTGCGCACGCAGCGGAATCTGCACGTTGTCCAGCACGCTGCGCCAAGGCAGCAAACGGGGCTGCTGAAACACCAGCACGGGGTGACGAAACTCGTTCCAGACCTGGCCGGAATCAGGCTTGATCAGGCCCGCAACCAAACGCAGCAAGGTACTTTTCCCTTCGCCACTAGGCCCCAGAACGCCCAGGCGCTGCCCGGCCTGCAAGGTGAAACTTAAATCCTGCAAAACCGGCTTTTGCCCGAACAGGACCTGGACATGGCTTAGCTCAAGCATGGCTGTCCTCCCGCCACTGTCCCAGACGACGCTGCAAGGGTTGCAGCAGAACAAATTCAATCACGGCGACCAAGCCCAGAATCAGCACAACCCAGGCGTACAGCTCGGCGCTGTCAAAGGTGCTACGTGCGTTGGCCAAGGCATAGCCTGCGCCACTTTCTGCACCCAGCACTTCGGCCATCACCACCAGACGAACCCCACCGCAGCAAGCGATCAGCAAAGCGGCAGTCAAAGGAGCCGTCAGAGAAGGCAGATACAGGTGACGCAGACGGCGCCACCAGCCAAAGCGGTACACGTGGCTCATCTCGATCAGATCGCGGTCCACCTGCAACATCCCTTTGACGGTGTTCACGTACATGCCCGGCACCATCATCAGCACCGTCATGAAAATCACCATGCTCGAACCCAGGCCAAACCAGAGCATGGCCAGCACAACAACCACCACAGGCGGAATCGCCATCAATAGCCAACGCAAAGGCTCTAGCAAGCCACGCAGACGCGGGCTGTGTGCCGCCAAAATGCCTAGCGTGAAACCAATGGAGCAACCCACGCTGACGCCAATGGCCACGCGCAGCAGACTGGCTCCGGCGTCATTCAGAAAGTGCCCGGACATCATCAAACGCGGAATCGCGCGGGCAGTTTCCATGGGCGAAGCCATCAGCAAAGGCCCCAGAAACATGGCGCTGATCTGCCAGCACAGCAGAATCAGCAGCACACCCGCTACGCCCCATGCACGAGAGCTACGAGCCGTTAAATGAGACCTGGTTTTCATGGTCCATAAAACCCGGCAGCAGGCAGACCACCACCCAAGGCTTGGGGATGCTGATCCGCCAGCAATTGGTACAGCGCCTCCAGTTGAGGGCGGATTTCACTGGCTGGACGACTATCCAGACGAGTCTTTTCAATAGCGGTTTGAATTGCCGGAACCGGGAACTGAGGCAAATAGCCATGAACCATTTGGGCGCACTCTTGCGGCTGCTGGCTGCACCAGCGGGCCGACTCGGCATAAGCCCGTTCCACGGCCTGATTCAGCTCGGTATCGTGGGCCACAGTGACGTTAGCCATGACACCGGCTTGAGGCAGCGCCTGTTGCAAAGGAAAAGCCTGCGCCCAGGCTTGCTCCAGACTTTGACCGCGATGCAGCTCCACCTTCTTCTGCTCCGCCTGCCACAAGAGCAAGGAAGCAGTGGGTTCAACTAGCAAGGCTTGATCGCCCTGGCCGGTCAGCATCAAGGCAATGGCGTCCTGAGCATCGCGCGTACGACGCAAGCGTACAGTTTCCTTACCCCCTTGGGCTTGCTTGACCAGCAAGGTATCCAGCAAGACAGCAGGCAGATCGCGCTGAAATGGCACCAGCAGTTCCTTACCGGCCAGATCGCTAAAGCTCTTGACGGCGGGATCACGGCTGACTAGCCACAAAATGCCCCAGACCGAAATATTCAGCTGTTTGACGGCCTGCCCCTTGTTGAACATCAAGGCAGACAAATTGCTGGGTGCAGCGCTGTAATCCACTTCCTTTTTAGCCAGCAGAACACGCAACTGATCCGGGTTCTGCCACAGACGAAACTCCAGCTTGTCCGTGTATTGGCTCAAGGCCTGGGTCCGCGCCATATGCATCAAGGGATAGGACACCACCGCGCCTGGGCCGGCCAGAGTCAGAGACTTGTAACGGGGAGCGGCCTGGGCACCTGCTACCAGCGAGGCCAGGAGCAAGCCAGGCAAAACACGGCTCAAGACCTTGCGAACGAACATCCCACGGCCATCTCTTTTGGAGTTACCCAGCGCCTTAGAGGCAAACCGAGCAAGAACCCGCTCCTTAACTCCACCCAAAACGTGAACCTGTGCCCCTTTTTTTAGATCAGGTTCATCCAGACGGAGCATGGCAGCATGCTTACCCGATAAGCCAGCATCGATTGCCTTGGGAGCAGCTTGGTTTAAGGGAAGCCCACGCGCATGGCTGGCGAGAGCCTGCCGCCCTCTCTCTGAACGGGCAATTTTTCCCTGAGATGCAGCCCAGCAATGAAACCCTTGATAGATATATGGCATGAAGATTTGCATAATGAGAACTATTATCAAATGGGGATTTTCCCATCTTCATCCCAGCGCCCCAATGACAAAAGTCAACATGCCCGGCCCGTGTCCAGCTTTGTTTGAATTGCTGGCTCGCCACCGTCTCCTGCAAGGTTTGCCCATCGAGGTCATCCAGCATTTGTGCCGTGACGCTTTGGCTCAAAACGCCAGTTCTGGGCAGATTCTGTTCAATGAAGGCGACGAGGCCCGCTATTGCTTGCTGGTGGACAGTGGACAGGTAGAAATCCTGCGCTACAGCCAAAATGGTGACGAACGTGTTTTCAATGTTTTCGAGCCCGGCCAATTGGTAGCGGAAGCCGCCATGTTCATGCCGCATGGACGCTACCCCATGTGCGCTCGCGCCAAGGGAACCGTGCGCGTCTACAAACTCTCGCGCAGCAGCCTGCAAGAAGCCTGCCGCCGCTGGCCCGAACTGGCCATGAACATGATGGCGGGCCTGAGCAGCGCCTTGTATGCACAAGTCAATAAAGTGGACTGGATTTCAGCCAGCTCGGCCGCCGAGCGTTTGGCGAACTACTTGCTCAATCTGCAAGCCCGCCAAGGGGAAAAAATCCAGTTACCCTTGAACCAACGGCAACTGGCCGCCCATCTGGGTATACGGGCAGAGACCTTGAGCCGATTGTTCACCGACTGGCAGGCGCGTGGTTACGTCAGTGGCAAGCGCAGCGATTGGCAGGTACATGACCAGGCCCACCTGCGCCGCTTGGCCAGTCCAGCCCAACGCTCTTTTTAAGCGATCGACGCACTCATGACTTTTGTCATTTGAGTACTTTTCAAGCAGACCGAGAATGCCGACTTTTAGCTTCTCTGCTTGATACTCATGACACACTTGCCGCCGCAGGCCGCTTACACCGAAGCCGACATTCGCCAATTGGTGACCCAGTTCTACGCCCAGGTTCGGCAAGATGCGCAGCTAGGCCCGATTTTTGAACACAATGTGCAGGACTGGGACGAGCATCTGGATATGCTGTGCGATTTCTGGTCGGCCATCTTGCTGGGCACACGCCGCTTCAAAGGGGCCCCGATTGCACGCCATGCCGCCCTGCCCGAGTTATCCTGGCCCTTGTTTGAGCGTTGGCTGGAAATTTTCCACCAAACCACGGCCACGCTGGGCAAACCCACCCTGCAACAAAAGGCAGACGCTATGGCAGACCGCATTGCCGCCAAACTTTGGCAGACCTATCAGGCGCAAAGCAATCAAACGCGCCTGCCTGACACCCTGCCTGAAGGGCTGGAGCGCTACAGCCAATCCCCCGTTTTCACGCCGGACAATTTGCCCGAGGCCTTGCGCCGTGCCCACAACACCAAAGTTGGCACCTGGGGCCTGCTGCGTGTTCAAACCGGCGTGCTGCGCTTTGCTCTGGATCAGGAGCCTTTTACTGAAGTGGTGCTGACAGCCGGACAATGTGTGGCGATTGAGCCCCAAGTTCTGCATCACGTGGAGTTCGAACTGCCCGGCAGCTTTCAGATCGAATTCTTCAAACAAGCCCGCTAAATTGAAAAAATCCCTTGCAAATAGTAGGTGAATACCCGCATCACCGACTACACTTGCGGCTCCGGCGTGAAAACCTCAATAGAATCAAGATTGTCCTTGATCAATTAGACACGCCCTCTTGGCAGTAGCCCATAAGTTCAACGCTTATACTGTTCAACTATAAAACAGGGGCAGAGCTCACAAGGCGCCTCCCCTGACGATTTCAAACACGAAAACACAATCCTATTGGAGAGCCGCATGGTGAACATGAATCGGCGTCAGTTCTTCAAAGTGACGGGGGCCTCGCTGGCCAGTTCCAGCATGGTCTTGCTGGGCGCTGCGCCCACCCCCGCCATGGCGGAAGTCAGGCAGTACAAACTGACCCGCATGACAGAGACGCGCAATACCTGTCCTTACTGTTCCGTAGCCTGTGGGGTGCTGCTGTACTCCCGTGGTGACGGCGCCATGAATGCCGAGCCCAGCGTGGTTCACATTGAAGGCGATGCCGACCACCCCGTGAACCGCGGCACACTCTGTCCCAAGGGCGCAGGCTTGGTGGATTTCATCAAGAGCCCCAACCGACTCAAATACCCTGAATACCGTGCCGCTGGCTCGGACAAGTGGGAACGCATCTCCTGGGAAGACGCTTTCACGCGTATTGCCAAGCTGATGAAAGAAGACCGCGACGCCAACTTCCAGACCACCGCTGAAGACGGCACCGTCGTCAACCGTTGGCTGACCACCGGCATGCTGGCTGCTTCGGCAAGTAGTAACGAAGTGGGCTATGTCACCCATAAAGTCATCCGCAGCATGGGTGTACTGGCGTTCGATAACCAAGCACGTGTCTGACACGGCCCGACGGTGGCAGGTCTTGCCCCGACGTTTGGCCGTGGAGCGATGACGAACCATTGGGTCGACATCAAGAACGCGGATATTGTGCTGATTATGGGCGGCAACGCAGCCGAGGCGCACCCCTGTGGTTTCAAATGGGTGACCGAGGCCAAAGCACACAACAATGCAAAACTGATCGTTGTGGATCCACGCTTTACGCGTTCGGCATCCGTAGCGGACTTTTACGCGCCTATACGTACCGGTAGTGACATCACCTTCCTGGGTGGCGTCATCAAATACCTGCTGGACAACGACAAGATCCAGCACGAATACGTGCGCAACTACACCGATATGCCCTTTATCGTGCGCGAAGACTTTGACTTCGAGCAGGGGCTGTATTCGGGCTACAACGAAGAAAAACGCAGCTACGACAAGTCCTCCTGGGACTACGAGCTGGGCGAGGACGGCTACGTCAAGACGGACCCCACCTTGCAACACCCACGCTCGGTCTACCAACTGCTGCGCAAGCACTATGAGCGCTACACGCCCGAGATGGTGGAACGCGTCTGTGGCACGCCCAAGGACAAGTTCCTGAAAGTCTGTGAAATGCTGGCCTCGACCGCTGAACCGGGTCGCGCGGGCACCATCCTGTATGCGCTGGGCTGGACGCAACACAGTATTGGTTCGCAGATCATCCGTACCGGCGCCATGGTCCAGCTGCTGCTGGGCAATATTGGTATTGCCGGCGGTGGCATGAACGCGCTGCGCGGACACTCCAACATTCAGGGTCTGACTGACCTGGGTTTGATGTCCAACCTGCTGCCCGGCTATCTGACTTTGCCCAACCAGGCCGAGAAAGAGTTTGACGGCTACATCGGCGCACGTGCCCAACAGCCGCTACGCCCCAACCAGCTAAGCTACTGGCGCAACTACAAGAAGTTCCACGTCAGCCTGATGAAAGCCTGGTTTGGTGATGCCGCCCAGGCCGAGAACAACTGGGCCTACGACTATCTGCCCAAGCTGGACAAGCTCTACGACATGCTGCAAGTGTTCGAGCTGATGGACGAAGGCAAGATGACGGGCTACATCTGTCAGGGCTTTAACCCCCTGGCGGCGGCACCGTACAAGGCCAAGCTGCTGCGAGGTTTCTCCAAGCTCAAGTACATGGTCATCATGGACCCGCTGGTTACGGAAACGTCAGAGTTCTGGAAGAACTATGGCGAGCACAATGATGTCGATTCCGCTTCCATCCAGACCGAAGTCTTCCGTCTGCCCACCACCTGTTTCGCCGAGGAAGAAGGCGCACTGGTGAACTCGGGCCGCTGGTTGCAATGGCACTGGAAGGCCGCCAACCCTCCGGGCGAGGCCAAGAGCGACATTGAGATCATGAGCACGCTGTTCACGCGTATTCGCTCGCTGTACCAGAAAGAAGGCGGTGCCTTCCCTGATCCGATCCTGAACCTGTCCTGGCCCTACTCCAACCCGGATGATCCAACCGCCGCTGAACTGGCCAAGGAATACTCGGGCCGCGCACTGGTGGATCTGCATGATCCCAAGGATCCGACGAAGATCACGCGTAAGGCAGGCGAGCAGCTGGATGGCTTTGCCGAATTGCGCGACGACGGCACCACGCTAAGCGGTTGCTGGATCTATGCCGGTGCCTGGACGCAGCAAGGCAACCTGATGGCTCGCCGCGACAATAGCGATCCAACCGGAATCGGCCAGACGCTGAACTGGGCCTGGGCCTGGCCAGCAAACCGCCGCGTGCTCTACAACCGTGCTTCCTGTGACCTGACCGGCAAACCCTTTGACCCACGTCGCAGCCTGGTTCACTGGGATGGCAAGCGCTGGGGTGGTGCGGACGTCCCTGACTACAAGGCCGATGAAAATCCGGTTGATGGCATGGGCCCGTTCATCATGAACCCCGAAGGTGTCGCCCGCTTCTTTGCCCGTAAAGGCATGGCAGAAGGCCCCTTCCCCGAGCACTACGAGCCTTTTGAAAGCCCTCTGAGCTACAACCCGCTCAGTCCTGACGAACCACGTGCCATGACCAACCCGGCGGCCCGTATCTTCAAGGACGACCTGGCAGCCATGGGTACGGTAGACAAGTTCCCCTATGTGGGCACCACCTACCGCCTGACCGAGCACTTCCACTACTGGACCAAGCACGTGAAGCTGAACGCCATCGTGCAGCCCGAACAGTTTGTGGAAATTGGCGAGGAGCTGGCCAAGGAAGTGGGCATTGTGCAAGGTGACCGCGTCAAGGTGTCCTCCAACCGTGGCTATATCAAGGCCGTGGCGGTGGTGACCAAGCGCATCAAGGCCCTGAACGTGGATGGCAAGGTTGTCCACCAAGTGGGTATCCCGCTGCACTGGGGATTTGTGGGTCTGGCCCGACCTGGTTTCCTGATCAATGCGCTGACCCCGCCGGTAGGCGATGGCAACTCGCAAACGCCGGAGACCAAGGCCTTCCTGGTTCAACTTGAAAAGGTTAAGGAGTAAGCCATGGCCTTGCAATCACTTGATATCAAACGGCGCTCCGCAACCACCACCCCATCGCCCAGCGTACGCGAGCCCGTGGGTGGGGAAGTGGCCAAGCTGATCGACACCAGTAAATGCATTGGCTGTAAGGCCTGTCAGGTCGCCTGCATGGAATGGAACGATACGCGCGACGAAATCGGTCACAACGTCGGGGTGTATGACAACCCGGCCGACCTGACCGACAAGTCCTGGACCATCATGCGTTTTGCGGAGTATGAAAACCCCGCTGGCGATCTGGAATGGCTGATTCGCAAAGACGGCTGCATGCACTGCGAGGACCCGGGCTGCCTGAAGGCCTGTCCCTCGCCAGGCGCCATCGTGCAGTACACCAACGGCATTGTGGATTTCCACGAGGAAAACTGCATTGGCTGCGGCTACTGCGTTACCGGCTGTCCTTTCGATGTGCCTCGCATTTCGGAAAAGGACAAGAAAGCCTACAAGTGCACCTTGTGTTCGGACCGTGTGGCGGTCGGACAGGAACCGGCCTGTGCCAAGACCTGTCCTACCGGCGCGATTGTGTTCGGTACCAAAGAAGACATGCAGCACCACGCTGCAGAGCGTATCGAAGACCTGAAATCGCGCGGCTTTGAAAACGCAGGTTTGTACGACCCGGCTGGAGTGGGTGGCACCCACGTCATGTACGTGCTGCACCACGCCGACAAGCCCGAGCTGTACAGCGACCTGCCCAAGGACCCGCAAATCAGTCCGATGGTCTCGCTCTGGAAGGGAGTGGCCAAGCCGCTGGGGGTTGCTGCCATGGCACTGACCGCCCTGATTGGTTTCTTCCACTACATCCGAACCGGTCCTAACGAGACCGACGAGGAAGACGAGCGCCGCGCCGACGAGGACGCACGCAAGATCCAGGAGGCTCACCATGACTGATCACAACCGCAAGGGCTTGATTCAGCGCTACACCACCAGTCAGCGCATTAATCACTGGATCATTGCCATGAGCTTTGTGCTGCTGGCCTTGTCCGGGCTGGCGCTGTTTCATCCGTCAATGTTCTGGCTGACCAACCTGTTTGGCGGCGGTCCGTGGACACGCATTCTGCACCCGTTCATTGGTGTGGTGATGTTTGTGTGCTTTTTCCTGTTTGCGGCCCGCATGGTACGGCACAATATGTTCTCCAAGGGTGACGCGGCCTGGCTGCGTCACTTCAAGGATGTGCTGAACGCCAAGGACGAGCGCATTCCCGAAGTAGGCCGCTATAACGCCGGGCAAAAAATCCTGTTTTTTGCTTTGGTGATCTTCATGATCGGCCTGCTGGCAACCGGTGTGGTGATGTGGCGCGAATACTTTTCCGCCTTCTTCCCCATCTGGGCTATCCGCCTGGCCTCCGTGCTGCACGCGGTCTGCGCCCTGCTGATGATCTGCGCGATTATCGTGCACATCTACGCCGGTATCTGGGTAAAAGGTTCGGTCAAAGCCATGACCCGCGGTACGGTTACCCGTGCCTGGGCCTGGAAGCACCACCGCGCCTGGTTCCGTGAAGAAATGGAAAAAGGTCCCAGCCGTCCTGCCGAATAGGCGGGGCTCTGGTACATAAGCAACCCGGCTGCCATGCACCATTTCGGGCATGGCAGCCTTGTTTTCAGGAGTCTGTCTTGCAACGCATCCTTCCGCGCGGCGAAATCGAAAGTCTGGACCACACCTCCATCCCCCGACTGCGCCTGCCTGTGCGAGCCAGCGTCTTTGCTGACCGAGCAGCACGTCTGCGTCAATTGGCTGACGGCAATCCCGTTGGTGCCTACCTGCTCTTGCTGGCACATCTGGTTGATGGACAGCACAAACAACTCAATGCCCTGCCCCCGGCCGAACTGCCCGCCGAGGTGCTGGAAACAGCACAAAGACACGGTATGCCACCCTTGCTGGCATCGGGCTGGAAACGCGATCCACAGTGGCTCAGCATTTTGAGCAGCCTGCTCAATCACATGATCAACACTTCGGACGTGCCTGCAGCCGCCCAAGAAGTCTGTCAGAGCCTGCTAAAGAAAGCCGAGTCTGACCCACAAAAACTGGAAGATCTGGCTGACGCGATTCTGGCCGAGCAATTGCCTGAGCAAGACGGTGCCGCGGCACCTTTTGTCATGGCCGCCTTGCAGGTTTACTGGACTCACCTGGCCTGCTCGCTGACCGAGGGCCAACTGTCTGTAACCAGCCCCTTTGGCGTATGCCCGTCCTGCGGCAGCCTGCCTGTATCCAGCGTGGTGCGTGTGGGTGGTCGTGAAGATGGTTGCCGCTACATGTGCTGCCCGCGCTGCAGCGTGGAATGGCATCTGGTGCGTGTCACCTGCTCGCATTGCGAAAGCACCAAAAGCGTGGCGTATCACGCCATTGAAGATGGCCCGGAAGGCATCAAGGCCGAGTCCTGCGACAACTGCCATACCTACCGCAAAATCTTCTATCAGGAAAAGCAGCTGGGCATTGACCCGGTAGCGGACGACCTGGCCAGTCTGGCTTTGGACGTTCTGATGGGTGAAGAAGGCTATTCCCGCGCCAGCGGCAATCCACTTCTTTGGCACCAGTCTTAAGCTAAGATTCCCCTACGCCTTGCTGCCCCGAGCACAAGGCGTAGCTGACGGACCTTGCCCATAGACTCAAACGCCTGCCTTTGAATGATGAGCCCTACGCCTGAACTCTCCCCCGCCCACATCCCTTCCCTGGATCGCTTGCTGCGCTCGCCAGAGTTCGAGCCCTTGCTAAGCCAGTTCGGCCACACACGCCTGAGTCAACGCACTCGTGCCCATTTGCAGGCACTGCGGGAGGCCGTGTTGAAGGGAGCACTAAGCCCTCAGGATCTGGAGCCCGCTCAGCTTGCCAAAGCACTGCAATCACAACTGCAGGAAGAATCCCGCTTGCAGCTACGCCCGGTCTTCAATCTGACCGGCACCGTACTGCACACCAATCTTGGGCGTGCGATGCTGCCGGATGAAGCCATACAGGCTGTTGTCCAGGCCATGCGCTCGCCCGCCAATCTGGAATTTGATCTGGAAACCGGCGGCCGAGGCGACCGCGATGACTTGATCAACCCCTTACTCTGCGAACTGACCGGCGCTGAAGCGGCTACAGTCGTCAACAATAATGCGGCCGCCGTGCTGCTGATGCTCAGCACCCTGAGCCCCCGCCGCGAAACCGTGGTGTCACGTGGCGAGCTGGTTGAAATTGGCGGAGCCTTTCGTATTCCCGACATCATGAAGCGTGCCGGTGCTCGCCTGCATGAAGTAGGCACCACCAACCGTACCCACGCAGCTGATTACGAAAACGCCATCAACGAGCGCACCGCCATGTTGATGAAGGTGCATTGCAGCAACTACGCCGTCAAAGGCTTCACCAAAAGCGTTTCAGTCGAAGAAGTTGCACAGATAGCCAAAAAACACGGCCTGCCCACCAGCGTGGATCTGGGCAGCGGCACCTTGGTGGACCTGAGCCAATGGGGCCTGCCGCCTGAACCCACCGTGCGCGAGACCATCGAAGCCGGTGCCGATATCGTGACCTTCAGCGGCGACAAGCTGCTGGGTGGCCCCCAGGCCGGTCTGATCGTAGGCCGTGCAGACCTGATCGCCAAGATCAAGAAAAACCCGCTCAAACGTGCTCTGCGCGTGGGCAAAATCACCTTGGCCGCACTGGAACCTGTGCTGGCCTTGTACCGTTCGCCAGAGCGCCTGCCCGAGCACCTGACCACCTTGCGTCTACTGACTCGACCTTCGGCTGAAATGCGTGCCCAAGCACTACGTTTGGCCCCTGTCTTGCAGCAATGGGTGGGGACACAATTTGCAGTCGAACCCACTGCCATGCTAAGCCAGATCGGCAGCGGTGCGTTGCCCGAAGACGTACTGCCCAGCTTTGGACTGCGCTTTGCCTACCAAGGCACAGGCCGTCCGGGCCGCCATCTGACTCAACTGGAAAAACGCCTGCGCACTTTGCCCCAGCCCGTCATCGGGCGCATTGCGCAAGATGCCTTTTGGCTGGACTTGCGCTGCCTGGAAGAGCCCTTTGAGGCCGCCTTCAGCGCACAACTGATTCCCGAGCAAGCATGATTGTTGGCACCGCAGGACATATCGATCACGGCAAAACCACCTTGATCCGCGCCTTGACCGGCGTGGATACCGATCGTCTGGACGAGGAAAAAAAGCGCGGCATCTCCATCCAGTTGGGCTATGCCTATACACCTTTGCCCGACGGACAGATCCTGGGCTTTATTGATGTGCCCGGTCACGAACGTCTGGTGCACACCATGGTCGCAGGTGCGACCGGTATTGATTTTGGCTTGCTGATCGTGGCCGCAGATGACGGCGTCATGCCACAAACCCGCGAGCATCTGGCCGTACTGCAATTGCTGGGTTTGCAGGCGGGAGCCATCGTCCTGAGCAAGGCGGATCGCGCTGATGCTGCCAGAATTGAATCCGTCAAAGCCGAGCTGCAAGCACTTGTCCAAGGAAGCTTTCTGGACAATGCCCCCATCTTCGTTGTTGATGCCCTGTCCGACGACAAACCCGGCCTGGAAGCACTGCACCAGCATCTGCATGCACAGGCCATGCAATCCACCAAACAGGATGGCAAAGGCTATTTCCGCCTGGCCATTGACCGTGTCTTCACCTTGCAAGGTCACGGCACCGTCGTGACCGGCACAGTGCACGATGGCGTGCTGGATCTGGATGGCCCGGCGATGGACTTGCGCCTGATGCCACGCGGTACACCCGTACGAGTGCGCAGCATTCACGCCCAGAATCAGGCATCACGCCAAGCCCGTGCCGGCCAGCGTTGTGCCCTGAACCTGGGCGGAATTGATGTACAGGATATCGAGCGTGGCGACTGGCTGGCCGACGCCCGCTGCTTCATCCCCTCCACACGTATCGACGTGGAGTTGAGCCTGCTGGACAAAGATATTCCCGCCCTACGTACCTGGTCGCCCTGGCATGTCCACATGGGGGCTGCTCACCTGACGGCCCATGCCGTGCCTTTGGATGGCGAGTCCTTGCAGCCCGGCCAGACCGGCAAGGTCCAGCTGGTCTTTGACCGCCCGATCTGCACCATGACGGGCGAGCGCTTTATCTTGCGCAACGCCCAGGCCAGCGAGACCGTCGGCGGCGGGATTGTGCTGGACCCAAATGCGCCGGACCGCAAACGACGCTCTACGACACGTCTGGCCTGGCTGGACGCCTTGGCGCAATGGACACGCGGCGGACCGTTGGAGGGCCTGCTGGCCCAAGCACCTTACGGTCTGGACGAAGCAACACTGCTGCGTCTGTCGGGAGGATCTCAACAAGGCTTGAGCGCCCCCGCCAATGCCCGCTGGCACACCGGATCCCGCCCACAAAGTCAGCCTATCTTGCTTAGCGATGCGCGCCTGGAAGCGCTGTGTCAGCACATAGAAAGCGTGATGCTGCAGTTTCACGAGCGCAATCCGGACGAGCCTGGCCTGTCCAACAGCCGCTTGCGACGCATGGCCGCCCCCACCATGCCCGACGCAATCTGGCAGCTCCTGACCGAATATCTGCTGGCAGAACAGCGCCTGGCCCGACAAGGAGCCTGGCTGCATACACCAGGCCACCGCGTTACCCTGAGCCCCGAAGACCAAGCTTTAGCCACCGCCCTGCTGCCCCTGATCGAGGCAGGCCGCTTCGACCCTCCATGGACACGCGATCTGGCCAAAGAAACCGAAGCCCCGGAAGACCAGACCCGCAACGTACTGCGCCGACTGGTACGCCAGGGCGAGCTGTTTCAGATCGTGCATGATCTGTTCTATCACCGCCGCCAGATCGCGGTGCTAGCCAATATCGTCAAGGAGCTGCACAGCGGCCAAGGCGTCAGCGCCGCGCAGTTCCGAGACGCGACAGGGCTGGGCCGCAAACGGGCCATTCAGATTCTGGAGTTCTTTGATCGCGTCGGCTATACACGACGTGTGCGTGATCGCCATGTATTACGAGGTGAAGCCTGGGCAGCGGCGGACTGAGCCCGGAGCTTCATGCGGGAACCAGAGCAGGCAACGCCCTGATCGTTGAAGCGTCATCGGCCCTAACGTATGATAGGGCCTCTTGAAGGAAAGCATCCGTGCCCGGTGGCACGGCCGGGCTTCAAACCCGGTTGGGGGCGTCAGACGTTCCCAGGTAGGTTCGACTCCTGCTGCTTTCCGCCACCGACCTCTGGGCCAAAGCACTGCTCCAAGCTGACTCGCCCCCAAACAGCCCCCATCTTTTTACTCGAGCGCATCGACATGATGCTTCAACGCCTTGCGCACGTAATATTCAAACCCGATCTCGGACCGGCGAGGGCGCAAAATCCAGTCGTGTGCCTCGCGCCCCAACTCCGGCAATATGGGTTTGATCTTTCCGGCTGACATGGCCAGCAACTGCATCCGCGCGGCACGCTCGAACTGCAGGGCAAGCACACAGGCCTCCTCAACAGAGCTGGCCGCAATCAACATGCCATGATGCGCCAGCAAGATCGCCCGCTTATCACCCAGGGCCCGGGAAATAATCTGCCCTTCCTCATTGCCTACAGGCACACCAGGCCAGTCCTTCAGAAAAGCGCAATCCTCGTACAGCGTGCAGTTATCCATATGGGACACCTCCAGGGGCACGCCCAGCATGGATAAGGACGCGACATGCAGAGGATGGGTATGAATAATGCAATTGACATCAGGACGCGCACGATACACCCAGGAATGAAAACGGTTGGCAGGGTTGGGCATGCCCTGACCTTCCAGAACCGTCAGATCTTCATCCACCAGCAAGATATTGGACACGCTGATTTCATCAAACCCTAGCCCTAACTGCTGGGTGAAATACGTACCTTCCTGCTCGCCCCGCGCCGTAATCTGCCCCGCCAAGCCCGAATCATGACCACCATCAAACAGGATGCGACAGGTCAGAGCCAGCTTTTCTCTAACACTACGTTTCGGAACCTGAAACTGAGCCTGCATCTGCTCCTGGGCGCGGGCGATCAAAGTGGGCTTGGAGAGGTTTAGAGTACTTGTCACAAGAATTCCTTTAAATGCGTGTGATCTTTTATCAAGCAACAGCCTCAAAACGCGCTGTCTGGGGACCACACCGACCAGGACATGGAAATGCCAAAAAACACCCATGTTTTCTTGGCAGGAAGCTAAGTGTCAATTCAGAAAAATAATTCCCCTTTGCTTTGACCGTGTTTTACACACCACAAATCCGTCAGCTTTCTCGACAGCCGTCACATTTTTAAACACAATCCTGATCGCGAACAATTCTCATTCTGTTTATCGTTTACTAGGAAAGTGATTATGAATTTATTGGCGCCTCCGGCTCGCCGCCCGATCTTTGCATTGGGCCTGCTCGCCACGGCTTTGGCAGCCAGTTTCAGTGCTCAGGCACAAACTTCCAACGTCCGTGGTGGGGTCACCTCGCTGGAAGAAATTCGCGTCTTGCCTTCGGCAGAAGAAGCCGTCAAACAGGCTCCTGGCGTGTCCACAATTACTGCCAAGGATATTGAAAAACGCCCTCCCGCCAACGACCTGTCCGAACTGATCCGCACCATGCCCGGCGTGAACCTGACCGGTAACAGCCCATCCGGTTCCTACGGCAATAGCCGCCAGATCGACTTGCGCGGCATGGGCCCTGAAAACACCCTGATCCTGATTGACGGCAAACCTGTTAGCTCGCGCGACTCCATTCGCATGGGGCGCGACGGTGAACGTAATACCCGTGGTGACAGCAACTGGGTGCCCGTCAACGCCATCGAACGCATTGAAGTGCTGCGTGGCCCGGCTGCTGCTCGCTATGGCTCTGGTGCTGCCGGTGGTGTCGTGAACATCATCACAAAAGCGCCTACCGATACCTTCTCCGGCTCGGTAACCGCCTACGGTCTGATTCCTGAGGACAGCGACTACGGCTCCACACGCCGTACCGGCTTTAACTTGTCCGGTCCCATTGCCGAAAAGCTGTCTTTCCGCGTCTACGGCAATATCGCCAAGACAGATGCCGACAAACCCGCGTTGAACGCCCAGGCTTCCGGCATGGAGGTGAACGAAACCACCGTGCCACCAGCGGGCCGCGAGGGGGTACGCAATAAAGACGTTAACGGCTTGCTGCGCCTGGATATCAACCGGGACCACCGTCTGGAGCTGGAAGGCTCATTCAGCCGCCAAGGCAATATCTACTCAGGAGAGCGTCTGTTTAGCCGCAGCACGCAAACCATTGCATCACTTGCCGAAGATGGGGCTGAAACGAACATCATGTATCGTCGCGCCGGCTCGCTCAGCCACTATGGTGACTACGGCCAGGGGCGCCGCTCCCGCCTGACCTTTGCATATGAAGGCACGACCAACTCACGTTTGAATGAGGGCCTGGCCGGTGCCGTTGAGGGCAGCATCTCCAACCCCGGTGCTGGCTCGGTTTCCGAGCTGCGTTCCCTGAACATCTCAGGCGAATACAACACACCCCTGCAGATCGCCAGCAAGCACGTCTTGATGACGGTCGGGTTCGAGCACCGCGATCAAAGCCTGGATGATGACTACGCCACTCGCTCTGGCCAAACCATCAACAAAAACACGGATTCCAAAAGCAAGGCCCGTACAACAGCCGCCTATGTGGAAGGCAATATCGAGCTGACCGACGCCTTGACCGTGACACCAGGAGTGCGGTTCGACCATCACAGCAAGTTCGGTGACAACTGGAGCCCCAGCCTGAACGCCTCCTACTTCATCACCGACAGCATCACCCTGAAAGGCGGTATCGCACGCGCTTTCAAAGCCCCTAACCTGTATCAGTCGAACCCCAACTACCTGTACCAGACGCGCGGTAACGGTTGCCCGTACGACCCGGTAACTGGTCAACGCGTAAGCGGTCCTTGCTACATCTTCGGTAACGACAATCTGTCGCCCGAACGCAGTATCAACAAGGAAATTGGTCTGGCTTACGACAACGCGGGCTGGGCAGCCGGTTTGACCTACTTCCAGAACGATTACAGCAACAAGATTGTGGCCGATATGGGCGACCAGACCATTCCGGATGCGGTGTACATTGGCGGCTCCCTGGTCCGCCCATTCCAGTGGGTGAACTCCGGCAAGGCCGTGATCCGTGGCCTGGAAGGCAACCTGACTATCCCGATCCTGGGCGAGAACGGCGACACACTGAGCCTGAGCAACAACCTGACTTACATGATCACCAACAAGTCCAAGGAAACCAATCAGCCTTTGACCGTCATCCCCCGCTACACCCTGAACAGCACGCTGGACTGGCGCGTCAACGACAAGCTGTCCTTGCTGGCTACCGCCACGCTGTATGGCAAACAAAAGCCACGCTCGCACAATCTGTCCAATAACTCGGAAGTGAAAGGTGATGGCCTGCGTGAACGTGGTTCATATGCCATCTTCGGTCTGAGCGGCGCTTACCAGGTCACCAAGTCCACCAACATCCGTCTGGGCGTGAACAACCTGTTCGACAAACGCTTGTACCGTGAAGACTCGGGTAGCGGCCAAGGTGCCAACACCTATAACGAACCTGGTCGCCAATACTACGCAACGTTGACTGCCAGCTTCTAATACTCCACGCTTTACTTCGGACTCCAGCAGGAGTCCGGATGCTTGATCGCTATGCCCGCCCGTGCTGCCCCGTCTGGAGCAGCACGGGCGGTATCTTATCCCACCTCAATCCAAGAGAGCCCTCCCGACCTCACTCCAACAGCGCTAGACTAAAGCCTGGTTAGCCAGCTTTCTGGCTACAGAATCACCACATTCGGGAGCTGATCTTGTCGTCCACCGAGTCTGATCTCGCGATCTACGCCGGGCCTCGTGCTTATCGTCATATTCAAAGCAATGGTTTGCATGCCAAGGACATCAGCACGCTGATTGGCAGCGCGGGTGGGCCCAAGGCTTTGGCGCTAACCGGGCTGGATCAGTATTTGTTTGGCGACTGGCTCAACACACATGATGAGCCGCTATGGCTATTTGGCAGTTCCATCGCTTCCTGGCGCTTTGCCTGTGCGGCCCAGAGCGATCCGCACAAAGCCTTTGCGGACTTTGCGCAGCTTTATATACACAGCCCCTTTCTGCCCAAATCCACGGTAGCGGACATTACCCGGTCGACCCAGACCATGCTGAAAACCTTGCTGGGGGACGCCGACTCACAGGCTGCGATTCTGAACCATCCACGCTATCGCTTCGCCATTACCGTGGCACGCAGCAAGGGCTGGGCGGGTTCCCGCAATCCCAAACAGCTTGGCGCAGCCCTGCTCAGCTGCATGGTCGGCAATTATGTGCACCCTGCTATCCCGCACTGGTTCTTTGAGCGGGTCATCGTGCACGACACTCGTAGCCGCCTGCCCATTCACGGCAGACATCAAGACCTGGCTCGCTACGCCGCACTGGATCAGCACAATCTGTTCGAGACCCTGGCCGCCAGCACCGCTATTCCACTCGTGATTGACGGTGTGAATGCCGCCCATAACTGGCCTGCCGGTCTATACCGGGATGGAGGCCTAGTCGACTACAACTTCTGCACTCTGGATCTGGATAGCCCAGGCTTGACCTTGTTTCCGCATTTCACTCAAAAGATCAGCGCCAGCTGGTTCGACAAATACCTGCCCCGTCGGCAAAAGGCTCGCCGCCGTCACAGCCTGGACAATCTGATTTTGCTGTGCCCGACCGAACGTTTCTATCGGCGTCTAAAAGACCGCAAAATCCCCGATCGTTCCGACTACAAGCGTCTGCCCGACGCCGACCGGCGTATTGCCTGGCAAAACTCCGTCGAACAAAGCCAGCGACTGGGCGAGCAATTTGCACAGTGGGTGGCCGCCGACCAACTGGCCCAGCGTGTTCGACCTCTGCCCTTTCCGTAGCAAAAGCCTGCAGGGCATAGGGGCAATTTAGTATCATTTCATCTTCAACCTCTTTCTTGGTACGCGCTCATGGATACTCCCATTCGTCTGACCCAATACAGTCATGGAGCCGGTTGCGGCTGCAAGATTTCCCCCAAAGTATTGGACATAATCCTGGCGGGAAGCGGAGCCCAGAACGTGGACCCGAACCTGTGGGTAGGCAATACATCACGTGATGATGCGGCTGTGTACGGTTTGAATGAGGACACAGGCGTCGTCTCGACCACCGACTTTTTCATGCCCATCGTGGACGATCCGTATGACTTTGGGCGCATTGCTGCGACCAACGCCATCAGCGATATCTACGCCATGGGTGGTAAACCGATCATGGCCATCGCCATTTTGGGCTGGCCCATCAATGTCCTGTCCCCTGAAGTTGCCCGCGAGGTCGTGCGTGGTGGGCGTGCGGCTTGCGATGCCGCTGGCATCACCCTGGCCGGTGGTCACTCCATTGATGCCCCCGAGCCTATTTTTGGTCTGGCTGTAACTGGCGTAGTTGATAAAGGCCAGTTAAAACGCAACGACACCGCAACCGAAGGCTGCCAGCTCTATCTGACCAAGCCTTTGGGTATTGGCGTGCTGACCACGGCCGAGAAAAAAGCCAAGCTTCGTCCTGAAGATCAAAACCTGGCCCGCGACTGGATGTGCACGCTCAACAAGCCCGGCAGCCGCTTTGCACAACTGCCCGGTGTTAAAGCCATGACCGATGTGACTGGCTTTGGTCTGCTGGGCCACCTGATCGAAATGGCTGATGGCAGCGGCCTGACCGCCCGTCTGAATCTGGATCGTGTGCCCCTGTTGCCCGGCATTGAATACTACCTGCAAGAAGGCTGTGTGCCCGGCGGCACGCAACGCAACTTCGACAGCTACGGCCATCGCATCGCTCCTATCAGCCAGGATCAGATCAACATTCTGTGCGACCCACAAACCAGCGGCGGTTTGCTGATCGCCGTAGAGCCTGCTGCCACTGCCGAGTTTCTGGCAACAGCACAAGAACTGGGCCTGACCCTGGAAGCCATCGGGGAATTCATCCCCGCCAAAACCCACGCCGTCGAAATCGCTTGATGCGTCCTGATACCCACCACTACCGCGAGCTGTTCCTGAACGATGTGCCTTTGATGGACGCTCGCGCTCCCATCGAATTCAGTAAAGGCGCCTTTCCCGGCGCATTGAACCTGCCACTGATGAACGACGAGGAGCGTCACCTGGTGGGGATCTGCTACAAGCAACATGGCCAGGATGCCGCCATTGCCTTGGGTAACAAGCTGGTCAGTGGCCAGCTCAAGCAAGCTCGCCTGCAGGCCTGGGCACAATTTACGCAAGACCATCCCGACGGCTACCTGTATTGCTTTCGAGGTGGCCTGCGCAGCCAGATCACACAAACCTGGCTGCGCGAAGAGGCAGGCATTCCCTATCCCCGCGTAGTGGGCGGCTACAAGGCTATGCGTGGCTTTTTGCTGAATAACCTGGAACAAACCGTCGGCAACGCCCGTTTTCAGGTTCTGGGCGGCATGACAGGCACGGGCAAAACCGATGTCCTGCAGCAGCTTGATAACAGTCTGGACCTGGAAGGCTACGCACATCATCGTGGCTCCAGCTTTGGCAAACACGCCACCAGCCAGCCCAGCCAGATCGACTTCGAGCACAGGCTATCGATCGCCATGCTCAAAAAGACGGCCCAAGGGCACCAGCGCTTCGTCCTGGAAGATGAAAGCCAAACGATAGGCCGTTGCAGCCTGCCACTGGGCCTGTACCGGGGGATGCAGCAGTGGTCCATCATCTGGCTGGAAGATAGCCTGGAAAACCGCATTACGCGCATCGTGCGCGATTACGTCCAGAACCTGCACGCGGAATACACAGCCCAATACGAGCCGCAAACAGGCTTTGCACTCTTTGCCGAACAACTGCGTCAAAGCCTGGCCCGCATTACCAAGCGCCTGGGCCATCAACGCTACCAGCAACTGGCCGCCATCATGGACGATGCCTTGCAGGAGCAGGAGCGCAGCGGCGCGCTGGAGGGTCACCGGGACTGGATCGGTGGTTTGCTGACGCAATACTACGACCCCATGTACGCCTATCAACGCGAACAAAAAGCGGAACGGATCATTTTTCAGGGTGATGCCGACGCGGTCCTGAATTATTTGCGTCAGCAAGGCTGAACCTCATCTAAAGCCCGGCCAGCAAAGCCCGCCATCATTCCTCACAGATCAAGAACAGACTGACGCCGACCCACATCCACTCTTGTCAGAATCTGTCTTTGCTCTGACACAAAGAGTAAACAAAGGGTAACCCCTACCATCTCGCAAGAATCTTGTTGCAGGTGGTAAGAAATGACGTCCCTCAATCGCGTTGCCCGGCATGTTCAGTTCCGTATTATCTGGCTCCTGCTTTTGGTACTGGCAGCCTGTCTGATCAGTCCTCCGGCACACTCCAGTTCACGCATTGCCCATTTCCTGCCGGACATTGCCCTTAACGAGATCTTTCCCACCGCCACCCACACCAGCGAGCCCGCAGGCACTTTGCCTGTTGCCAAGGTCTTTAAGGATCAGGAACAGCTAGGGTATGTGTATGTGACGACCGACATCGTCAACACCCGTGGTTACTCCAGCTTCCCCATCGACACCCTGGTCGCCATGAGCATGGATGGCAGCATCGTCGCTGCCAAACTGTTGGAACACCATGAACCCATTGTCTTGATTGGCATCCCCGAGTCGCGGGTAGAGGCCTTCATTCAAGGCTATGTGGGTCAGAACTACATCAAGAACCGTCCCAAACCCGGCGCACCACCACCTGTCGACATTATCAGTGGCGCCACCGTGACCTTGATGGTGGTCGGTGACAGCATCATGCGCTCTTCGCAACTGGTGGCCCGGCAAGAAGGCATAGGCCAGCCTGCCGCCCCCGCCACAGCACCAGCGGCAGTCAAACGCAGCATAGACAGCAGCAATCAAACCATTGCAAGCTGGGATGAATTGCTCCAAAGCGGTGCCATCCAACGCCTGCACGTCAGCGTGGCCGACATCAACCAGGCCTTCATCGACAGTGGCCGTACAGAAGCCGCCGCTCATCCGCAGGAAGGCGACCCACAAGACACTTTTATTGATCTGTACGCCGCCCTGGTTAGCGTGCCCAGCATTGGAAAAAGCTTGCTGGGCGAATCTGACTACACGTACCTGCAGCAAGAGCTGAAACCCGGTCAGCAAGCCATGTTGGTCGTCGGTAACGGGTTGTATTCCTTCAAAGGGTCAGGCTATGTACGCGGCGGGATTTTTGACCGTATCGAGATCGTCCAGGATCTGGACAGCTTTCACTTCACCGATCTGGACCACCAGCGTCTGCCCGGCGTAAAAGCCGCCAATGCCCCTGACTTCAAAGAAGCCGCTCTGTTCAAGATTCCGGCTACCGCTACCTTTGATCCGGTCCAGCCCTGGCGGCTCCAACTGCTGGTCCAGCGTGTGCTAAGCGTCAAGGACAAAGCCTTTGTCACGCTGAACCTGAATTACCAGCTTCCTGACGCCTATTTGACAGCGCCCCCTCCAGCAGCAGTTGCAGCGGCCCCCGATACCGCAGCGCACGATGACCTGGAAACCGCCAGCGAGCCTTTGTACAAGCAAATCTGGGCGGGCAAGAAAGTGCAGATTGCCGTGCTGCTGCTGTCCTTGCTGACCTTGGGTGGAGTCTTCTTCTTTCAGGACACGCTAACCAAGCACGAAGTGTTCTACCAGCGCTTTCGCATCGGCTTTCTGCTGTTCTCCCTGGTCTGGATTGGCTGGTACGCCTCGGCCCAATTGTCCGTGGTGAACGTACTGACTTTCTCCCACGCACTGCGCACCGATTTCCGCTGGGAGTACTTCCTGATGGATCCGCTGGTCTTCATTCTGTGGATCGCCACCGCCATCTCCCTGATCTTCTGGAATCGAGGTGCCTTCTGTGGCTGGCTCTGCCCCTTTGGAGCATTGCAAGAACTAGCCAACAAGCTGGCCCGCTTCCTGCGCATTCCGCAAATCAAGGTAGCCTACAGCGCCCATAAGCGCCTGGTGTCCATCAAATACGTGATCTTCATTCTGCTGTTTGGCTTTGCCCTGTACGACATGGCCGTGGCGGAAAAGATGGCCGAAGTCGAACCCTTCAAGACCGCCATCATCCTGAAATTCATCCGCGACTGGCCCTTCACCATCTTTGCCGTCTTGCTGCTGATTGCCAGCCTGTTTATCGAGCGCTTTTACTGCCGCTACCTCTGTGCCCTGGGCGCTGCCCTGGCTATCCCCGCCCGCTTGCGCATCTTTGACTGGCTGCGTCGCTACCCCATGTGTGGCAACCCCTGTCAGCGCTGTGCAACCGACTGCCCCGTCCAAGCCATCGAGCCAGAAGGCCCGATCAACCCCAACGAGTGCATCCAGTGCCTGAACTGCCAGATGCTGTATCACCACGAGAAAAAATGCCCGCACCTGATTCAAAAGATCGCCAAGCGCAAACGAGATAAACCGGCCCCCGTTGCCGTTGCCAGCTCGCTGCAAGACGATGCTGCTGCCCGCCCTACCGTGCGTCCACGCAGCGTAGACAGTACCGATTCCACGCCAGCCACGCCGTGAGACGGCTGGGCGCGCCCCAGCGCCAAGTCGGTCACGTCATCACACAAAAGGAAGATCACACCATGTCCGAGAACACACAGGATAAACACGGCTTGAGTCGTCGCGCCTTTCTGGGCACCGCCGCCTTGTCAGGTGCCGCAGTCGTCAGCGCCACCCATATTGGCAATGCCCTGGCCGATACGAAAAAAGCACCGGACGGGCAAAACGCCCATATCGAGCCGGGTGAACTGGACCAGTACTACGCCTTCAACTCCGGCGGTCAGTCCGGCGAAATCCGCATCATGGGCCTGCCCTCCATGCGCGAGCTGATGCGCATCCCGATTTTCAACATTTGCAGCGCGACGGGCTGGGGCATTACCAACGAAAGCCGCCAGATCATGCGCGCCAACCTGACGCCTGAAACCCTGGCCTTTGCTGACTCCTTGGGCGGCATCCTGCCTAACGGCGATGCTCACCACCCCCATATGTCCTTTACCGACGGGACTTACGACGGGCGCTTCATCTACATCAACGACAAGGCCAATAACCGCGTGGCTCGCGTGCGTTGCGATGTCATGAAGTGCGACAAGATCATCGAGATCCCCAATGCCGACGGCATCCACGGCCTGCGCCCCCAACGTTACCCCCGCACCGGCTATGTGTTCTGCAACGGCGAACACATCGTTCCCCTGCCCAATAACGGCACCATCTTCGGCAACCCCAAAGAGAACTACTTCTCTGTCTTTACCGCCATTGATGGCGACACCATGGAAATCGCCTGGCAGGTGATCGTGGACGGCAACCTGGACAACTGCGACGCCGACTACCAGGGCAAGTACGCCTTCTCCACCTGCTACAACTCCGAAAAGGGGCTGGATGTCGGCGAGATGAGCGCCAACGAGCAGGACTGGGCCGTGGTGTTCAACCTGAAAGCCATTGAAGACGGCGTCAAGAAAGGCGACTTCAAAGAAATGCAGGGTGTCAAAGTGCTGGATGGTCGCAAAGGCTCGCGCTACACCCGCTACATCCCCGTACCCAACTCCCCCCACGGTTGCAATGCCTCCCCCGATGGCATCCACGTGGTCTTTAACGGCAAGCTCTCGCCCACCGTCACCATGATCGACGTGCGCCGCCTGGATGACTTGTTTGCCGACAAGATCAAACCACGCGACTGCGTAGTGGCAGAACCTCAGCTGGGTCTGGGCCCACTGCACACCGCCTATGACGGCCGCGGCAATGCCTACACCACGCTGTTTATCGACAGCCAGATCGTGAAGTGGAACATTGCCAAAGCCATCGAGGCGTATCAGGGCAAGGACGTAGACCCCATCATCCAGAAACTGGATGTGCACTACCAGCCTGGCCACAACCACACCACCATGGGCGAGACCAAAGAAGCCGATGGCAAATGGCTGGTATCGCTGAACAAGTTCTCCAAAGACCGCTTCCTGAACGTAGGCCCGCTCAAACCCGAGAACGATCAGTTGATCGACATTTCAGGCGATGTGATGAAGCTGGTCCACGATGGCCCGAGTTTTGCCGAACCGCACGACATGCTGCTGGTTGCCGCCGAAAAAGTACGACCCAAGCGCGTCTGGACTCGCGACGATCCATGGTGGGACAGCGCACGGAAGATGGCCGAGAAAGATGGCGTCACCCTGGAAGGTGCCTCCAAGGTCATCCGGGATGGCAACAAGGTTCGGGTCTACATGACTGCCGTGGCACCCGTGTTCTCCGTACCCAGCTTTGAGGTCAATCAGGGCGATGAAGTCACCGTCGTAGTCACCAATATGGAAATGATCGAAGACTTGACCCACGGCTTCACCCTGTCTGGCTATGGCGTGGCCATGGAAATTGGACCGCAGCAAACCAGCTCGGTCACCTTCACGGCCTCTCGCCCCGGTGTGCATTGGTACTACTGCCAGTGGTTCTGCCACGCCTTGCACATGGAAATGTCCGGTCAGATGAATGTGAAACCCAAAGCCTGACGGTGACATGAAGCCTTTCCGCCTGCTCCCCGCCCGTGCACGATGCCTCAGCCCAACCCTGGTGCTGAGGCTGGCCTTCAAGCCGCTTACGATCCTGGCCCTTGCGGCCAGTGGTCTGGCTGCTCAAGCGGCCACCATTGAGGTGCCTGCCGATACCGCGCTGCAAGCCGTTATCGATGCCGCCCAAGCCGGCGACATCCTGATGCTGGCTCCCGGCACGTATCAGGGCAATATCATCGTGAACAAACCTTTGACGCTTCAAGGCCCCAGCAACCGGCAAGCCGTGTTGATGGGCGAACGTGAAGGCCGCACGGTGTGGGTGCAGGCGGAAGATGTGCAGATACGTCAGATCACCGTGCGTAATTCCGGCTTGAGCCTGCCCGATATGGATGCGGGCATCTTCCTGGACAAGCCCGCCCATAACGCCCTGATCGAGAATAACGACATCCTCGACAACCTGGTGGGGGTATATGTCTGGGGACCCCACAACGCGCTGGTGCAACACAACACTATCGTAGGCAATAAAGAGCTGCGTCTGAATGAGCGCGGCAATGGCGTGACCGTCTGGAACTCCCCCGGCTCACGCATCTTGTACAACGATATTTCCTGGGGTCGCGACGGGATTTTTTCCAATACCAGCCGCGACAATGTTTTCAGCCACAACCGCTTTACCCAGCTGCGCTATGCGGTGCACTACATGTACACCAATAACAGCGAGGTCAGCAGCAATGTCTCCATAGGCAATGACATTGCTTATGCCCTGATGTTTTCGCAGTTCCTGACGGTACGTGAAAACATCAGCATCAACAGCACACATCAAGGCTTGATGCTCAATGCCGCCCAACAATCGACCATTACCGACAATATCGTGGACGGGGCCGAGAAAGGCGTTTTTCTCTACAACGCCAACTTCAACAAGATCTCCGGCAACCTGATTCAGAACACCCAGATCGGGGTGCACTACACCGCCGGTTCCGAAGGCAATGAGATCACGGAAAACGCCTTCATCCAGAACCAGAATCAGGTGAAGTATGTGGGCACCCGCTACCTGGAGTGGTCCAGCAAGGACCGGGGCAATTACTGGAGCGATCACAGCGCCTTTGACCTGAACGGTGACGGCATCGGTGACACCGCTTATCGCCCCAATGGCCTGATTGAACAACTGGTGTGGCGAGCCCCTTCGGCCCGCGTGCTCTTGAACAGCCCCGCCGTTTCCATTGTGCGCTGGGCGCAAACCCAATTTCCTGCCATTTTGCCCGGCGGCATCATCGATAGCGCACCGCTGATGCGTGCGCCCGACAATCCCGTCTGGGAGCGCTACAAGGCCAATCATGACTCCATCCAATAACTGTACGGCCCCTGTCGCGCTGGCCAATGTCAGCAAGCTGTATGGCCAGCAGCGTGCCGCCAACGCGGTGAACTTCGAGCTTTACCCCGGCCAATGCACGGTGCTGGCTGGCCACAATGGCGCAGGCAAAAGTACTGTCATCAAACTGATTCTGGGCCTGATCCGTGCCGATGAAGGCAAGGTCACCTTGCTGGACCACGATGCGGGTTCATCCCAGGCTGCCCGGCTGCGAGCCCATATCGGCTACCTGCCTGAAACCGTTGCCTTGCACCCTGCCTTGACCGGCACCGAAACACTGGCGTTTTACGCCCGCCTCAAAGGGCTGCCGACCAGTGACAACCAGGCTTTACTGGCACGTGTCGGCATTGCCCAAGCGGCTCACAAGCGCGTAGGCACGTACTCCAAAGGCATGCGCCAACGGCTGGCACTGGCCCAAACCCTGCTGGGCAAACCCCGTGTGCTTTTGCTGGATGAACCCACAACCGGACTGGACCCGGCCTCCCGTCTGCTGTTCTACGAGATCGTGCAAGAACTGCGCGATGCCGGGGCCACCATCCTGCTCAGCACCCACGCTCTGGCAGAGATGGAACGTCTGGCAGACCGCATCATCGTGATGCAACAAGGACGCAAGATTGCCGATGGCACCTTGTCCGAACTGCGCCAACACGCTGGCTTGCCGGTACGTATTCGCCTGACCGTGGAGCAGATCCCCGATTCTGTTCCACAGCACTGGAACGTCATCGGCACCAATCGTCTGGAGCGCCATTGCACCGAAGTCGAAAAAATCCAGATTCTGCGCGAAGCGCATGCCATCCCCGGATTGACCGACCTGGAGCTGGAATCCCCCGGTCTGGACGAGTTGTATGCGCACTTTTTGAAGCGCGAGGATTACTAAGCCATGAACCCTGTCCTGATCATCATCCAAAAGGAAGTGCGCGACGGATTGCGCAATCGTTGGGTACTGGCGGTCACCCTCTTGCTGGCCGCCCTGGCTTTGTCTCTCGGCTTTCTGGGCAGCGCCCCCACCGGCAGCGTCAAGGTAGATCCGTTGACAGTCACGGTTGTCAGCCTGTCCAGCCTGTCTATTTTCCTGATCCCGCTGATTGCCATGCTGCTGTCCTACGACGCCATTGTGGGCGAGATCGAGCGCGGCACCATGTCCTTGCTGCTGAGCTATCCCGTCCATCGCTGGCAGGTGCTGGTCGGTAAATTCCTGGGCCATGCCCTGATCCTGAGTCTGTCCACGGTGGTGGGCTATGGCCTGGCAGGCATCACCTTGCAAGTGGCGCATGGCGGCCTGGACTTCAGCGTCTGGACGCCCTTTCTGGCCATGATGGGGGCCAGCGTTCTGCTCGGCGCCAGTTTCCTGTCCATGGGCTATTTCATCAGCACCCTGGTCAGAGAGCGGGCAACGGCAGCAGGTCTGGCCATCGGTATCTGGCTGTTCTTCGTGGTGATTTATGACATGGCTCTGCTAGGCATTCTGGTTGCCGATCAAGGCGCCATGATCACCGCGTCCTGGCTGAACATCATTCTGCTGTTCAACCCCACCGACGTGTACCGCCTGCTGAATCTGACCGGCTATGAGAATGTCGCCATGTTTGCCGGCATGGCCGGTTTAAGTGAACAGGCTCGTCTGCCCGCCAGCGTGCTGATGGGCGTTCTGCTGCTATGGATCGCTGTGCCTTTTGGTCTGGCGAGTCTGGTATTCAAAAGAAAAGCATTATGAAAAAACTGCGCACTTTTCTGTTGCTGTGCCTGGGACTGATACTGGCCGCTTGTGGCCAGCCTGAGCCTATACAGGCCCCACCGCCGCCCGTCGTCCAGATCCCCCAAACCGCCGTGGGCCACTACTGCGGCATGTACCTGTTCGAGCACCAAGGCCCCAAAGGGCAGATTCTTCTGCGCGAACGCGAAGCGCCGCTCTGGTTCACCACCATACGCGAGGTCTTTGCCTACACCATGCTGCCTGAAGAATCCAAAGCCATCGCCGCTACTTATGTCCAAGACATGGCCCAGCGCGATCAGGACGGTCAGTTCCCCGAACAAGCCTGGATACCGGCACAAGATGCCTGGTATCTGATCTACAGCCGCTATACCGGCGGCATGGGCACCATCGATGCCCTGCCCTTTAGCCAGGAGCAGGCCGCCAAGGACTTCCAGCAACAACATGGCGGCCAATTGGTTCGCTTTGCCGACATGCCGGAGAACTACATCTTCGGTGCGGTCGCGCTGCCTTGAAACGCTTATCTTCCTGATCCCAGGTATTTGCCATGACTTCTACTCCTGTTTCCCGTCGTCGTTTTCTCGGTATCGTGGCCGCGACCAGCGCACTGACTTGCGTGCCCTGGGCCGTCCAAGCGATGCAAGCGGCCCCTACCCCGCTCAGCTCCTGGCAAGGTGTGGCTTTGGGTGCGAACGCACAACTGCATATCCACCACCCCGACCCGGTTTTTGCACAGACCTTGATCGATCAAGCCTTGTCCGAAGTGCGACGACTGGAGCGAATATTCAGCCTGTATCAGGAAGACAGCGCCTTGCGACGCCTGAACCGCGACGGCTATCTGAAGCAAGCCCCCGGTGATCTGACGCGCTTGCTGCTGGAGTCACAGCGCCTGAGTGAATTAACGAACGGGGCCTTTGATCCAACCGTGCAGGTGCTTTGGGAGCTGTATAGTCAGGCCGCTCAACGCAGCGACACGGCTTCCATTCCCACTGCAGCCGAGATCAGGCAAACGCTGCAGCAGGTTGGCCACCAAGCCATCCACATTCAAGACGACACTGTTCAACTACAACGTCCTGGCATGGCTCTGACGCTGAACGGAATTGCCCAAGGCTACATCACCGATCGCATCACCGAGCAGCTGAAACAGGCAGGTCTGGAGCACGCTCTGGTCGATATGGGCGAGATACGCGGCCTGGGCATGGCTCCGGGCAATCGTCCCTGGCGCGTCGGTCTGGCAGGCGATCAAACTGAACCCGTCAGCCTGTTAAGTCTGGGCGTACACAATCAGGCAGTCAGCACCTCATCGGGGTCAGGCACAGCGCTTAGCCGCGATGGCTCTGTGACTCATCTGTTCAACCCCGCCAATGGTCAGGCCCGGCCTTTGTATCGCAGTGTCTCTGTCGTGGCTGGGAATGCCACGATTGCCGACGCCCTGTCCACGGCCTTCTCCTGGATGTCGCCACAAGAGATTACGCGGGTTCTGGCCAGCGATCCTGGTTTGCGGGCATGGGTGCTGCCTTACGATGGTGATCAGCTCGTGCCCATGCACTCGTAAACACCAAGACAAACCCGCTTACCGGCAGACGCTCAAGCTCGATAAAGCCTCGTACAATGGCGGTTTCGTCTACTGCAGGCCAAACCCCCATGCCCCTCGATACCCAAACCCTTCCCTCTGCTGCCCCTTTGCCCGGTCTGCCAGAATGGACCGGGTTTTGCGAGGCAGCACGCCAGTCCGACCGCTACGCGCTGGACCTGCATTGCCTGAAGGCAGCAGGCTTGCAAGTGGACTTGAGCGGGCAGCGACACTCGCCGGAATTACAGGCAGCCGGGGCAGCCCTCTTGGCGGCCCGCCATTTCGACACGGCACGCAAACAACTACTTAACGGCGGTATCGTCAACCGTACCGAGCACCGCGCCGCCTGGCACAGCGCCCTGCGTGCGCCCGCCCCCACGGCGGAAGTCGCCAAAGAACGCGAGCGCATGAACGAATTCGTACGCGTAGCCGACTCCGAACGCCGCTGGCGCAACATCATTCATATCGGTATTGGTGGCAGTGACTGGGGCGTGCGCCTGTCACTGGCAGCCTTTGGCTATCGCCACAGCTGGCGCAACGTGCGTTTCCTGGCCAATATCGACGGCCACGCGCTGGAACATGCCTTATCAGGGATGGACCCTCACGACACCTTGATCGTGATCGCCTCCAAATCCTTCACCACCACCGAAACCCTCAAGAACGGCCAGCGCGCCCTGGAATGGCTGCAAGCCGCGGGCGTTGCCAACCCTTACGAGCAAATCGTTGCTGTCACGGCCCGTCCTGACACCGCCTCCAGCTGGGGCGTCCCACAAAAACAGATATTCCAGTTCTGGGATTGGGTCGGTGGCCGCTTTTCACTATGGTCTGCCGTCAGCTTGACCACTGCCCTGGCCGTCAGCAGTGATGTTGTCGCTGGCATGCTATCGGGCGCTGCCGCCATGGACCAGCACTTTCAGGAAGCTCCCATCGCCACCAACGTGCCCGTACAAATGGCATTGGCCGGCGTAGTCAACCGCAGTGTGCTGGGCTATGGCTCATTGAATATCTCGCCCTACGACTTCCGACTGGGCAATCTGGTGCCCTACATTCAGCAACTGGACATGGAGTCCCTGGGCAAATCCGTCACCACTAACGGCGAACCCGTCGGCTTAGCCACAGGCGCAGCCGTCTGGGGGCTGGCCGGAACAGACGCACAACACACCTTCTACCAATGGCTGCACCAAGGCAGCGATGGCGCCCCAGTGGACTTTATTGTGTGCCAGCAGGCGGATCACAATCAGGCCGAGCACCATAATCTGCTGCTGGCCAACTGCCTGGCCCAACGCGAAGCCCTGATGCGCGGCAAAACCTACGAGCAAGCCCTGGCCGAATGCGAAAAGCAAGGTCTGGGTGAGCAAGCTGCCGAGCTGGCCCACCACCGCGTGCACTCGGGCGGACGCCCCAACACGCTGATCGTATTGCCACGCCTGAACCCCTTCTCGCTAGGCGCCCTGCTGGCCTTGTATGAGCACAAGATTTTTGTGCAGGCCTTGATCTGGGGGATCAACCCCTTTGACCAATGGGGTGTGGAGTACGGGAAAGTATTGGCGAACGGGATTTTGCAGGAGCTGTCGGGAGAGAAAGAAACCTCTGCTGAACATGATGCGTCTACCCGGCATTGGATAGAGACTTTCAAGCGTTAGCATTGCAATTGGGGAGTGTGTAAAAGGCACTACGAGAGAAATCAATGTTGACGCTTAATGAATCAAAGTTAAACCCATCGATCATGTCAAGCCCTCGAGTGCGATGCACTGCTATAGACTAGTAATGCATTAGCTTACATACTCGATTTAACGCACAGGAGTTGAAGCCGTCAAGAATACTGGTTCAGACGGCACAAGCCAAAGCCTCGGTGGATTGCCCTTAAATCTCTTGCAACCCCACATTCCCAAAGTCCACATTGACGACTACATACCGATAATAGGCGGGGCTAGACTTAACTCACATGGCCCATTTAGCCAACTCACCGCCCTGAAGCTCTCTTCACCGTATGTCTCGCAAAGTTACGGCTAACTCAAACAAGAACTTACTATCTGCAATAAGCCCCTGACCCATTACTGGGTTCCAGACGTCCAGAACAGGCGGCAAGGGCTTCAATACAACAACTTATGATTCAGGCTCGGCGTTCTCTAGTCTTTTTAAAATAGATTTGTAAAGCCCAATCGAATAAATGGCATCGTGCTGTGCGCGAGTGCCTACACTTTCAACGGCTTTCAGGCGTTGCAATGCACCACCCTGTACCGCAGCTTTAGCAAGCTCAAGCGCAATTTCTTCATTTTTACTTAGACGGACGACATGATTACTGTGATTATTACGAGTTGCCATTTTCTTACTCTCCAAATTCCAGAACGAAGAGCATACTTCAAAAAACTTAGGGTAAGCCCGCGATAAAACAGAACTATTTGTAAGTATATGATAGTAGGTGTAGTTTTCCAGATTTTAAACAAAACTAAAAGTAGTAATGTCGCACAGCAACACCGTCGGTTGTCACCCAAACTCTTGACAGGTCAACTAGATCAATAAGTCCCAACCTTATACGACTCCTCAAGCCATTTAACACAGGAAAGCGGCATCAGTCTACCACTACTCCCACCCTAGGCTACTTTGTCGAAGTTACAACTTTCGAAACCATGAGTTTTCGTGCTTCCTACTCTTTCACGCCAGTAATCAATAGCACGCTCATGCCACCATAATATGGTGAGTTCCTCTCGTAAAACGCCGCTGAGCTATTACCTCATTCCTACTATAAAAATCTCAAAAAAATCTTATCAGGAAATAAAAGATTTAAAATAACACCGAATCCATAACACTAACTACTGATGCCAAGCAACACTCACATCAGATGGCTTGACGTCTTTCAACGGTTCCTCACCACACACTAATTGGATAAAAGGGATAACGCTACCTGGAAGAGCATGAGGGCTAATATTCCCATGGTCCCACCGACATAGAACAAACGCATCACCATTATCAGTTACCCCCCCTTAGCCCCAAGTCCATAATGATCAGCTAAAACTGGAAAATGGGGGTGATCACTCATAACCAAAGGGTCATCTGCGTGAGCAAAAAAAGAAAAGCTCGAGTTTTTAACTCTGTTGTCGAGAATAACTCTCAGATCCAATCGATCTAAATATTCAGCTTCTAGAACTTTAAGATTGGGCTCGCCATTGAAAATAGTGTTCCATAATCTATTAATAGTCCAAGGCCGATGCCGTAAAATTACAGTCTGCCCATTAACGGAAATACTCCTTGAATTCTCAATTCTAGCTCCCACCGCCACAGCACAAAACCCACCTGCCGAATGTCCAACTAGCATAGTACGCTCTATGGCAGCCCCCTGAATTAGAGCATTAATAACCTCTGCCACCTTGCTAACAAAGTGTGAGCGTTGCGTACCAAACATCCATCCAATCACCATTTTATCCGACTGAAGCAGCGTAGAATCTGAAACAAAAACCAGAGACTCACTTCGTTGCGTCTGAAATGATTTCACAAACTGAAACTTGGGCAAATTCGCTTTTGACCTATCCTCTGCGCCATGAAACCCTACTAGCAATCGTTTACTTTCCCTAGGAATATATAAAATATCCACAGGAAGATCTGAAGTTGGGTCAGAGATGATAATCCGAACAACAATATTATAATTTTTTGAAAAATCCACCCAAGGAACCTCGGACAAACTTCCAAAGCGATATATTTTTGCCTGATAAAGCTCATCTGATTCCAGGGACTCGTCTGAACCTCTATACGAATATGTTTTTATTTCATTCATTTTTTTATGAAAATCAATATAAATATGTTACCAGCCCGACCCAAAAGCAAAATCGATAGCTTTACACCAAAGAACAGAAAGTGAAAATACTAATAATATTCCTTTAAATCCATACACATGCAACTTTATGTCAACCAAACAAACATACTACAGGAACTTAGTCACTACATAGATGTGACTCGGACCAAAAATTCATGTTACCCTCGCACTCTGTATGATTTTCAACTACTCCTATGATCTTCGAAGCCCCTAATTACGAGCAGTTTGGCGTCCCTGTCCATAAATTCAACTCGATCGACCTAGCATTGGAGCACCTCGGTCCGGACGGATTGTACTCGATCAATATCGGGCATGAGAATCTCCCCCTTGACCTGCTAATCAATAATTTTCCACAAGAAAATGCTAACCAACTACAAGAAATAATCGTGGCATTTGCGGGAGCTATTCCCAACAGAGTAAACAAGACCGGGCCTTTTTTCGGATTCGCTGGAGTATGCCAACAGCTAAGAAAAGATGTTCCATTCATCGCTATATCCGACCCGAGTCTTTATCTAGACAAAAACCTCAATCTCGCCTGGTATGCAGGCAATCAGTTCATACCTGACCTAATAGAAAAAATTGCTTATCTTTTACAAGGCATTGTGCAACGATACAAATGTAGACTGATATTATTAGGAGCAAGCGGGGGAGGATTTGCCGCACTGCGCACACTGGAAGTGATAGACTGCAGTAACGTATCTGTATTTACATGGAATCCACAAATAAAACTATCAAAATACGAGCTATGGGCTGTACGTCGGTATATCAGCACATGCTTTAAAGTGGAATCATCTAAAATAAAAAATGAAAAAGATATAGAGGAAACGCTCAAATCCCTAAAAATAAAAAACGAAACTAGGCTGGTCCCAAAAAAAGGAAAAATCACTTATTTTATTAATGATGATGACAGCTCACATATTTTTGAGCACATGAATCATTATTTCCTTAACTCTGATATCGAAAGAATCAACAGCAACAATTTTCTAACCAACAACTGTCTTATACACATTGGCAGCTTTGGCAAAGGCCATGCAGGGCCAACTAAACCTGTAGTTTTAGAAACTATTAATGATACCGTTGCAAACAAGCATTTTTTAAAATACAAATGCATTCAAACCCGGCCAGCCAAATCCCCCCTATGGATCGACTTACAAACATCCGTTCAACTTGAACAACAGCAACCACTTCATTTCATATTAAACAATCTCCTTATTTGCTCTTATCAACCACATGGTTATAGCTCATTCATTGCAACATGGAAAATATATGATGATATTGGAAATGAGACAACAACACCATTGAATAGATCTCAAACAATCGCTATTAATTTAGAAAAATTCGATAACGCAACAACCCTCAACTGTTTATTAGAGGTAAACGGCATCTTCAATAAAAAGAAAACTTATAAATACAAATTAAAACTCGAGCAGATTCCTATTTTACCTATTGCTTGACCATAATCACTAAAGACAAGAGAAGTATCAAATCCATTAATGAAGTAACCCACTCAGTCTCATCCACCTTATTGCTAACTCATGGATCGCCTCATCACAATGTGGCGATCCACTCAATTGATCCTCAGAACGCCAAATAAAGTAGTCTACATCCCCACAAGGCGTTCCCAACGCGGCATAGACTGAGGGCATAATGGGCACGTGATCCCCATACCAGCACAGGCTGGCAGGTCTCTCCAAGGCGCTCAAGGCCTCTCGCAAACGCATCAGCATGGCGTCTGCATTACGAATATGGCGCAAATAAATCGTCAAGTCGTCGCAGCCTTCTGGTGGAGCCTGACGATATAAGCTCTCCACATCACCTGGGGCTACTTTTTCTAGATGCAAAGGTCCATGATTTTCCATGGTAATAACATGGATAAACACTGGGCCTGTAGCTTGCTCCAGCACGCTGGTAACCTTATCAGCCACGGCCCTATCGCCAATATACGGACCTGTGCGCTCCACATCAACGAAAGCCTTGATATCCAGAAACTCCTCAAAACCAAATAGTGGGAAGACACGATTGCGTTGGTAGAAACTAGCCGGATAAGGGTGGATGCAAATCGTACGATAGCCCTGGCTTTTCAAGTAGGAGGCCAAGGTAGCCACGGACCAACCAGCACACACAGCGCGATAAGGATTGAAGCGGTGTACGCCCAACGCACTGTTTTCAATACCGCTTAAAAAAGAAAACTCTGAGCGCACCGTATTGGCCCCCCAAGCTGGGACCTGCAAAGTGCCACTTGCGCTGGCCTGTGACCTGAAACGATCAAACTCCGCCAAAATTTCAGGCCGTATACCATCCCAAATACGACGAGCATCAAAAAACGACTCGCTTTGCACTGAGATCAAATGAGGCTGCCCCCCCAAGGAGCCTGCTTCTGGCAAAGCCGAGTCAGTTCGCGATGTTACATCGGCAAAGGGGGAAGACACGATAGGATGCTGCCGCCCTTGCTGCCAATAACGCCAGAAGCTGGCTAACAGCCCAAAGGCCTGCACGTCCTGTTCCGGTACAATCTGCACCATCAAGCACGCCCTATTGCCCCACAGCAGCAGACTCAAACTCAGCACAGCGAGCAGAGCCAAAGCGCCCCATTGCCCTGTCCAGGCAGCCCGCAAGGCGGGCACAGCCTCCAGCCATAAGCCAATCGTCAGAGCAGCAATAAAACCCGCTGCCGCCAGGAAGAACTTTCCCCATCCCAGAAAAGGAATGTAGAGCCGAGGATGACGGATCGCATCCGTAAAATACTCATAGTCCTGAAACACAAAGGCTTCACGCAACGCCTTGAACTTGGCATTGCTGACCACGACCAGCAGCAGGAAAAATGCGCACAGCAAGGCCGTGGCAAAGATAGGCCGCCCCAACACGAAAACCAGCACGACATACGCCAAACCATACAGGCCAACATGCAAAGCCCAGGCCGCCGCAGGACGACGCAAGCTGGCTGCCGTCTGCAAGAAACGCTCCAGCCCAACTGTCAGGGCCAGCCCCGACAAGGCCGCCAGGATAGCAGTCCAGAATCCCGGCTCAAGCGTCATAACCGATCTTGCTCAGAATAAAGACGGACAAGCGGGCAGGCAACACAGCCAGAAACCAGCAGCCCAGGTTCAAAGGGAAAGGAAAACTGATGCGCGCTTTATTGGCTTTCAGGTCACGGGCAATACGCTTGGCTGCTCGTTGCGGGGTCCACAAGAACGGCTTGGGGCCCGGCATGGCATCGCACATGGGCGAGCTAACGTAGCCTGGCATTACCACATTGACCTTGATCCCTTCCGGGGCCAACCAGCCACGCAGCCCCTCACCATAAGCTTTGACAGCCGCCTTACTGGCGCTATAGGACGGCGTGGTAGGCAAACCGAAGTAGGCGGCCAAGGAACTCATCAAGGCAATCTGACCGCGCCCTCTCGCGCGCATGGCAGGCAGCACAGATTGCACGACTCGCAGCGAAGCCTTCACATTGATATCCAGCAACAGCTCGGTATCTTCCCAAGCCTCTGGCTCGCCATTAGGACCTACATGGATATTCATGCCCGCATTCACGATGACAAGATCAAACGCGGCGCATTGTGACAACCAGCCATGCAAGGCATCCAGATCACGCAAATCCAGCTGATGGGTATGCACTTGCGCGCCCGCCTGACGGCAGCGCTGGGCCAAAGGCTCCAGAATCGCAGCATTGCGACCATGCAAAGTCAGCTCTGTACCGGGCTTGGCGTAATAAAGCGCCAGCTCGCCACCAATAGCACTGGTAGCTCCGGTGATCAGAATCCGTTCCTGCCCTGCTGGTTCAGCTACGCCCACGTGCTCTCCTTTCTTGAAAGGACCAGTACAAAACCATGCCAAAGCCTACACACACCGTCGCATTCAAGGGAACCAACAAGTAGTTGCCCATGCGTATGGCCACATACAAGGCCAGTGCCGAATACAGGAAGGTAAACACTTCTCCGATCAGCAAATACAGATTGATGCGAGGCTGTCTTGCCGCCTTCTCGACTTCGCCTTTGGGCGTACGGTTAAATTCCCCGTAAACCTTGAAGGCGGCTCGTACGCCACCGACAAAATAATACCAAGCCATGGGCGGAAACATGGCGACATACAAGTAGGTATGCCACACGGTCCCCAAGACACCCGGCCTGTCATCGAAACGCGCGCCCTTGCGAGCCCCAAAGGCATTATTCAACGCCCAGACAGCGACCAGCAGGAAAAACAGCGGTGCGCCCCAAAGCAAGACGACGTGGTCAAAATCCAGCAAATAATTCAGCGGCAGGCTCAACAAAATCAAGGCGTAAATGGAGGCCAGCATGACCGATGAAAACATCATGGAAAACGCATGCATGCGCTTCATCAAGGGCATGTCCTGCTGCCACATCTGCCCCAGGTGCTTGAAGGCACTATGAATCAGCCCTCGCCCCCAGCGCTCCCGCTGCACACGGAACGCACTGATGTTCTCGGGCAAGGTGGACATGGACACCACATCGCGCAAATAAGCGTACTTCCAGTCACCAAACTGGGCCCGATAACCCAGGTCCACGTCCTCGGTAATGGTGGAGGCATTCCAGCCACCCAGGGCTTCCACACAAGCGCGTCGCCAGACACAGGAACTGCCACTTAAGGAAGCCATATCCCCGTCTTCGCTCAGCCCCACCGTCACATATTGCTGGTGGCCCATTTCCATGGCCTGAAAGCGGGTCAGGAAAGAGTGGTCACGGTTTTCATAGCCAATACCCGTCTGCAAAAAACCCAGCTTCGCGTCCTTGAAAGGCGGAATGGTTTTCTGCAGGAAGTCGGCTGGCGGCAAGAAGTCCGCATCGAAGATCGCAAAAAACTCGCCCTGGGAATGCTGAATGCCATGCACCAGATTCCCGGCCTTGTAGCCCGCACGATCGGCACGCTGAATGCGGCGAATAGGCACACCTTGCCGAGCACACTGATCCACCTTGTTCTGGGCCAACAGCGCCGTCTTGTCCGTTGAGTCGTCCAGTACCAGAATTTCCAGCGCGGACACCGGATAATCCAGGCGACAAGCCGCATCAATCAGACGCTCGACAACGGCCGCCTCGTTATAAATCGGCAATAGAACACTGACCTTGGGATACCAGTCCTGCTGCAAGGAGGCAGACGTCTGCACCAGATCGCTTAACTTGCGGCGCTCCACGCGCCGCGAGATCAACAGTACCCGCAACTCCAGGATCACGTACAGGGCAAAGGCCCCGACAACCAGCAAGAACAGCGCCTGAATCAGGTACGCAAAAATGTTCACAATCATGGAAACAAGCGCACCCTAGAAGCCGACCACATCAGCCAACTCCTGGAGGCGATGCTCCCAGGTGTGGAACTGGCGTACATAAGCCGCCCCCGCCGCCGCACGCTCGCAGTCCTGTGCGGAGGGACCTTGGCGCAGACGGGCAAACAATTCACTGGCCTGCTCACGGGAATGCACCACATGGCAGAAATCACGGAAATAACGATCCACCGCACGACCGGGGTTAGTCACCGCAATGCCCCCACTGGCCAGAATTTCCAGCAAGCGGCGCGAGCACATGGTGTCCGAGTCCGTAACCGAATTCACGTTCAGGCACATCACGTGCTCTTTGTAGATACGTCCCGTCTCGCGGTGCGGCACCTGGCCGTGCACCTGTAAATGGGTCGAACGAGGAAAACGGAATTCGATATGACGGGACAATCTGTCATGATTCCGGTCGTAGGCATTCAGATGCATTTGAGCATCTTCACAGGCCCCGAAAATCATATCCAGAAAACGCCGACGCTCACTGAGAATGCGGCGGTAATAACTGCCCGTAAAACACCCTTCCTTGCGCGTGAAATCAAAGCCCGTGAAACTATGAAACGCAGGCTGATACGGCATGCTCAAGGTATTCACAGGCACATCAGGACTCAAACGGGCCCGATAACGCGGCAGGCAATCGCTGTCCGTGGTGAATACATAATCAAAGGCCTTGGCCACATCAATGAAGTGCTCGAAGTACGCCCCGTCGTCCTTGTTCCAGAACACCGTGGGCACACCCTGATCCTTAGCGAACTGCACCAGCTTGTAAATCGTGCGAGGCGTGCGCAAACGGATAAGGCGTGACTGCTTGGCCAGCTCGTAACGCCACGCGCCGCCCAGCCCATGAAACACGGACTCCACAAAAAGCAGATCAGGCTTCCAGGAGGAGATGACCTCCTCGTAATTGCGCGGGTTCAGAATACGGATAGAGCATTCGGCGGACAGGCAATCTGCCGTGAAGTAGTCCGAGACCAAGGCCACTTTCAATTGCCCAAACTGCCCTGCAGGCTTGCCGTCTTCGCTGACGGTTGGGTGCGTGTAGACGCGCGCGCCCAGAGCCCGGATTGCACGACCGATCATGAGTTAGCCCCGGCCGGCAAAGCATGCACCACAAAGTCAGCCCAGCTGCGACGCTGCGTGGCTTCTTCACGTGCCAAGGCACCATCCTGTGCCAACACTTCCGGACCAGCCTGAAAAGTCTCCTCCAACACACGAGCCAGATCCTGCACATTACCCGCTTTAAAAAAGCGTACCGAGCGACATGGCCCAACTTCGTCTTGAAACACCGGCAAATCCGGCACCAGAACAGGTTTGCCCATCGCCATCGCCTCGACCAGTTTGATGGGAGGCACGATACGGCACACTTCAAAGGGGCGGCGAGGAATACATACCAGCACGGCTTTGGCCTGCAAGGCGCGGGCCTCTTCAGGCGAGACTCGACCAGCAAACAACACGTGCCGTTCCATACCCAGACTTTGCACCTGAGCCTGCAGCGGAGCGCGCGCCTCCCCATCCCCAATAATGGTCAGGGTCACATCCTTGCCACGGCCTGCCAGATCCGCTACGGCGTCAATCAAGACATCCAGCCCTTCATAAACAATCAGGGAACCAGCGTAGACAATCGTGTTGGGCTGCACATCCTGAACAGCGCCAGGAGTAAAGCGAGTGGGGTCGACACAATTGGGCATCAGGCCCATACGTGCAGGATCAACATTCCAGTGTTCGCGAGCGTACTGCCCCAACTGCTCGGAAATCACAAACAAACGGTCTGCCTGGCTAGCAACCAGACCCTCCAGTTCCAGGCCCTGCTTGAAACCTTGAGAATCACGGAACTCTGGCATGCGGGAGGCCCGGCTCAACTCCCACAAGCCACGCATTTCATATTGGAACGGAATGCCTAACTGACGTGCGGCGATCAAGGCCGGCAAGGCATTGACGTGGTTGGACGCGGCATGAATAACGGCGACGCGTTGCTTGATGGCTTCCTGTACGATGGAAGCGGCGGCTTCTATGGCGAACTGCATGACGGGGCGCTTGTTGGAGGGATTGCGAGCATGCGCATATCGCACCCCATCCACCAGGGTTTCATCTTGCTCGGCATCTACCAATCTGTCTTTACGATCCCATGGATAACCTGGGCGTGTCAACACGCAGATATCGCCACCGGCCGCCTGCATGGCGCGGATAATCTCGTGGGTACGGGTGGTGTAGCCACTAATGTGATACGGCAAAGCGCTAGCCGGCACATACAGCAAACGTCCTGGCACAGGCTCATAAGGGGTCTCGCGACGCTGACCGCGTCGGGTTTGCCGACGCACCATAAACAAGGTCAACCGCCGGCTCAGAGCCATCCAAGGCTCACGCAACAGCCCACGCCATAACTTAAAGAGCATTTCCCTCAGGCCTTTTTCTGAATTTTATTGTCCGGTTCTGCTTGCAGCTCTGCCAGCGACAAGTCCACCGTATCAGGCACAACAATTTTTCCGCGAGCCTTCAAATCCAGAAACTCTGCCGTCGTAATCACGTCATAGTCTTTAGTCAGACGGGCCAGCAACTTGCGATAGCCCTCCTTGCGGCTATCGTCACGATACTCACCCAAGCCGTTCTCGTCCCAGAACAGCAAGGACCAGGAGTGCAGCAAAAAAATCGCAAATGACGGATTGCCGCTAAGCGTATTCAACAACAACTGCCCCCACCAGGGGCGGAAGCGGAAATAGCTGGACTCTGGGTAAGTAAGGCGAGCCCACCACTCTGGCTTGCCTACCTTACCTAGAATCCGTTTCTCGGTCATGGGCACTTCGATCACGCCGTTAGACCAAGCAAAAGGATTGTTCGTGGGCTTGCTGTAAATGCATTGCTTGTTATGGACAGCACATACAGAATTATTGAAGGACAACGGAATACCCACTGCCTTCAGAGCACGAATCGTATCCGCATTCCAGCGGAACGAACCGGCACGATGCGCCAGAACCGGCTTGCCAGTTACCTCGGACATCAAACCTGCAAAATGCTTGAACACGAACTCCGCACGAGCCTGCTCTGTGTACTGGTTCATGTACTGCGGGCGGTTCGACAAGCCATGCTCTTTCCAGAAGCTGTCGGGCAAGTACTCCGGATGAGTGTGCAGTTGCACATCCTGACCTTGCTCATCCAGCCAGCGCACAACCTCTTTCAGCTCATCCAGCCGAGAGTAGGCACCGCACAAGTCCGTAAAGAACACATGCTTGACGCCGAACTCGTCACCGATCTTGCACATTTCGGCGACACCAGCTGTACCTTTTGGAAATCGCCCCCAGATCAGACGATTAACATGGTCGTCAGAGGCGCGCTTTGGCAGCGCCTCTGTGTCGACCGTAATCATTGCGTAGCGATCCCTCATACCTGTGTTTCTACCTGCTCTAAGTTAACTGTTCGCGAAAGACGGATTTTACCCCGCGCCTGCAGATCTAAAAAATCAGCTGTGGTGATCACGTCGTAATCCTTAACAACTCGTTGCATGAAAAGCCGGTAGCCCTCCAGCAAGCGGTCGTTGGTGTACTGGAAATGACCGTTTTCATCCAGGTCCAGCAAAGACCAGGAATGCATCAACACTACGGATACCTTAGGCATAGACCATAACGGATCTTTCCAAAAAGTCGTAGGTCTCGACCCAAGTTGAAAATATGATGACTCTGGATAAGTCAGACTCGACCAACGATCCGGCCTTACATCTGGTGTACCAGGAGTGAAGCGCTCAGTTACAGGAACTTCGATGACCCCATTCGACCATCTATAAGGCTGACAGTCTCCCCTACCCAAAGGGCATCGGCCAAGTAAAGCGGCCCGCATAGACTGATTAAAAGATAGCGGAACACCAACAGACTGCAAAGCTCGCACGGTGTGGGAGTTCCACCGGAATGAACCAGCCCGATGTGCCAAAATAGCCTTGCCAGTGATATCGGAGATCAGCGCCCCAAAATGTCGGAGAATAAACTCTGCACGCTCCTGATCCTGATATTCATTCATCATCCTAGGACGAGAATTTAACCCAAACTGCTCCCAAAAAATTTTAGGTAGCGTTTCTGGGTGAGTATGCAACTGCACATCCTGGCCTTGCTGATCAAGCCACCTCACCACATCCAACATTCTCTCCTGCATTCCCCAAGTGGCACAAAGGTCTACAAAGAATACGTGTTTAGCACCAAACTCACCCCCAATCCGGCACATTTCACGAATACCTGCTGTGCCACTAGCATGCTCCCCCCAGACTAATCGCTGAATGTGGTCACTTGAAGCTCGACCTTGCAATGCCTCCGTATCAACCGTCAGCAAAATGTAGCGTCTATTTAACATCCCAGTCCATCACAGAGGCCCTTGATCTTCATTTAGATTTTTTATCAAGATCGATATTCATTCGCTCCGCTTGCCAAAGCAAGCCACAATAAGTATCAAACTCATCCGTATACTGATAAATATCACCGTAATATGCCGCTCCGGGCGTTAGCGTAAACTCCCCAAAAACAGGCCCATCAACAGTAGCATACATATCCACCCGAACGAACGGAGTCTTCAACCTTCTTGAAAGCTTCCTTGCAATTTGAACTAAATCTTTAGAACAAGAAGGGATCTTTGCAATACCTTTATTTACGTATTTCCAATTGCAGATAATCCGACCGTCCATACCCTCTGACTCGAACTCCCGCAAAAACCAATTAACAGAACTTTTTCTTGCATTTCTATCATATTGGGCAACATACACCACCCTATCCCCATAACAAAAAAACTTATAATCATAGGGTATTTCATCTGGCGGCTGCCCCTCCCCAGCCAACCACTCCTCAACAATTAACCCATACTCTTCAGTAGACTCAGAAATAGATTTATCCCGAAACTTATTCTGCAAAGCAATAATTTCCGCTAACGACAACTCCTTCCCATTTCTCTGATTTATGTAAACTCCACTGTCCTTCCTCCTCAAAACCAACACACCTTGGGAAGATGACAGTGTCGCAGGTTTACAAATAAACCTTTCAGGTAACTCCACAGACAACAAGCCCTCCGGCTCTTTCATTAAATAAAACAACTCTGGAGTTTTGACACCTACTTCCTTTACAAAATCATAAGACTTAATTTTATTCTCAATGAACCATGGAACCCCATCCTCTTCTCTAGAAACTCGTTTTTCCATCTGACTTTTCCAAGAGCCCCATGCGTTCATAGCCATCACCCAATCATGAAATCACGACAATTCTTTAATCTTATTAGCAAACCCAAACATGTCGCCCACATCAACTAAATGTAAATTAGGATCACTAAACTCACCAATAGCGCCCACATCATAAGCAACAACTTTGAGCCCGGCGCTCAAGCATTCAGCAACGCTATAGCCAAATGATTCACCTAAAGACGTACTACAATAGGCGCCATGACGGCTCCTAATAGACTGACATAAGCGTCCCATTTCCTCCGATGACAAATTCATGAAGAGCTTAAGTCTTCCGGCCACTCCATGCGCAAACGCTTCTGCAATGAAATCATCAGTCCGCTCTGAATCCCCTTCAAGACTTACAACAAAAACAGCATGATACTTAGAAGGCAGGATTTTTAAAATTCTTAAAAAATCCTTCGGGTTTTTCCCTTTATCGAACCTACCCACCCACAGCAAGGGAATACCATCAAATACACGATTATCTTCAACACTATCTTTTTTTGAAAATATATCTGTATTAACTATATTTGGTCGTACTTTAACCTTGCCATGGCACTCAGATGGCAGCAGTTGAACGACAACTTCTTTTAAATATGCGCTAGGTACCCAAAACTCTGAAACCAGCGACAAATCACACTCTGAAATTTCTGACTCTATAACTTTTTCCGTAGACGTATGAAATTCATAGATGATTTTCTTCGCACCCGACTCCGAAGCTGATTTAACCAATTTGGGCAAAGAGGTAATCCTAATTTCATCAAACCTACAAATCTTTGCTGCATATGCGACATAATTTGCCAGGCGATCTCCCCGAACAATTTTTACATCCACACCAGACAATTGCTCAAAGCTATTTCGTCCCCCTGCATCATTTCTAAAAACAAAAGTATTTTTTGCAGGCGTATCAAATAAAACCCTATTCTTATAAACCGTCGCCATACCACCAAGACTACAATTAGGGTATACACTCAGTATATTCATATCAACCAAACACCCAATTTAATGTGGATTTTGCCCGTTCTTTCCAATTTGCCGAATTTAGATAACTCTCTATATCAGCCAACCCTACATCATCTATTTTTTCATCCAAAGCATACTTAATCTTTTGAATCAAATCGTCTTTTGATTTATACACATAAGTAATTGGACTCTCATTCACACTTCCCATGTTTGAACTAACAACACTTAGTCCTACCGCCAAGTATTCAAATAACTTATTTGGATCTACAGCTCGAGTCAAGCGTGACGGCTTAAATGGGATCAAACCCACTTTCCATGTCTTACAAATATCCAAAAATTCATCATGTGTCTTGGGCCCCAAGATCTTTAAATTCTTAACAGAAGGCAAGCCTTCCGGAGCCCCATGACCGATGATTTCGAAATCAACATGAGGAAGAGCCTTAGCGGCTGCAATAACCCATGGCCAATCAAACCAAGAGGGGGTTAGATGCCCTATGTAACCTACCTTTTTTGACACCTTAATACCGTGTTTTTCCACACGGCCTCGCCTAATAGCCTCAGCCTTCTGGATAAACCCTTCCTCCACCGCATTAGGGATCACTAAAGTAGTTTCTGGATTCGCCCCCAGAACAATCATTTTGTCGCGCAAAGATGGGCTGACCGTAATAATCTTATCAACACGCTGAGACATATATGCCTCAAGCCGAGATCGATACCATACAGAATACCCAACCCGGTTAAACTCCTCCATTTCATCTCTAACCTCATACAAGGTTTTCCAACCGTATGTTTTGGCAAAATCAACAGCTGCAATGGCAGAGGTATCTGGAAAAGAGCTACAAATAAATAAAATATCCACGCCCCATAGCTTGGTAGCACCTTCTAGCAATGAAGCAATAATTTCTCGATTAAATTGAAAAATATTATCCTGATATTTAATTTCATTGTCCTGAACTTTTCCAAAAGGAAAAAATACTACACAATACCCAAGTTTTGCATACTCTCTAGCGAGTCGATTTGGACGCAGCCCAAGCGACGTATGTCCCATCAACGGAGCCGTTGTATATAAGAACACCAACCCTTTGCTGCCTGCAGCCCTTTCAAGGATCTCATCAATACGCCCTTGAACAGTAACTTGCTCTTCATCATCCTCTTGGATCAGGTCAATATACGGCTCGTCCTTCAAATAAACATCTACTTCATTGGACCAAGCCACAAGTGATATCCGGACAACAGAACAGCCTTTTGGAATATTAATCTCAACAATAGTTTCAGCTATTTTCCCTGGATTCGCTGATAAATATTTGTAAGACCCAACAGCAGGACTGATTGCCAACCCCTCATCTGGCATCATGACACGATTACTTGAATCTAAGTATTCAAAGGAAGCCAATGCAGAGTTTTTTAACCTATCAGACTTAGAAAACTTTTCTTCGATAAACGAAAATATTTTCACTAAGGCTTTTCTCTGACAATCTAAATTCTTAACTAATATGTCGAAAACCTTTGGTTTTCTTTTCAACCGCTCGCGCTCCACTGGCCTATACTCATAAACACTTACATTTACCTGCTTTTCCTCACCCCCAGAGCCGATTTCTAATACTTTATTCTTTGTCAACTTAGCCGCTGGCTTTTGTCTTAAGACAACTGAGATATTTTTATCCCAACCTCGAAGACCCAACCTAATTGACTTCACCCCTGCACCCACACTCAAATCAATATCCGTGGACACATCCTCATTTTCATTTAACTCTAAATACTTATACGTACCAATCACCGAGCTAACTGATAAAGAATTATTAGCGATTTCGACACGAGCACCTTTCTCATCATAAAATTCGAAATGAGCGACAGCAGCTTTTTTTAAATCTCCACCTTTCCCCTTTATACGCGTGACGGCAGCAACAATGCTAACCTTCACCTCTGAGGCATCATCCACAAAAAAATCAAAATACACGCTATTCTTTTTTAGCGGTATTTCTTCTCTTTCTTTTAATCCAAAGAATTTCTTTAACATTTGCATCATCGCCTATCTCTCAGTTTACAAACCAAGAAAAACCCGCCCAAACGCTATAACTCAACGAAAAAGCAGAAATACAAATCGAATACCTTAACTACAGTTTTAGTTAAAATATTCCCTAAGCTGTATTACCGACCAATAACACACCTAAGAAAGCTGGTATTTAGAACAACATTCAATACTTAAATCAAAATCCAGCATATTTTTTTAAGAAAAATACTAAATAGTGCTATGCCGCCTAAATACCAGATTTATAAAAACTTATTCAGAAAACAACCCAACCACGTCAATACATTGGGCATGCTTTTGAATCTCAGCCTTTTGCTCAATGAACGGGCGATGTTTAACGAGAACGCAAACGACATCAGCATCAGCCATGGCGCTACCCAGAGCGGATAACTCGATACCAGTACCTTGCAACTTGGCAGGTAGACTCTGAATGTTAGGCTCTACCGCATTCACTTTGCAGCCCAGGCTAGCAATCTTATTGGCGATGCCAACAGCAGGGCTCTCGCGTAAATCATCGATATCAGGTTTAAATGCCAAGCCTAGGCATGCAACCTTAATGTCAGCCATACGCGCATCAGGACGCAGCGACAACACTCCGGCAATAGCAGCTTTAACTTTCTCTACAACCCACTCAGGTTTGTAGTCGTTGATCTCACGGGCCAAGCGAACAATACGAGCCTCTTCAGGTGTCTTGTCCACGATGAACCAAGGGTCCACGGCGATGCAGTGCCCACCCACCCCGGCGCCGGGCTGCAAAATATTAACGCGTGGGTGACGGTTAGCCAGGCTGATCAGTTCCCACACATTAATATTCAAGCGATCGCAAATCAGAGACAGCTCGTTGGCAAACGCAATATTGACATCGCGGAAGCTGTTCTCTGTCAGTTTGCACATTTCAGCTGTACGAGCATTCGTTGGCACCAGATCCCCTTCTACAAAGATCCGGTACAACTCAATCGCCATATCAGTAGCTTTCTGGGTCATACCGCCAATCACTCGAGCATTGCTGACCAACTCGTGTACCACACGGCCGGGCAGAACACGCTCAGGGCAGTAGGCAACCTGAATATCAGCCTCCTCACCTGCTTGCTGAGGAAAGTTCAGGTCTGGGCGGGCTTCAGCCAACCATTGAGCCAATTGCTCGGTCGTGCCAACAGGAGAGGTCGACTCCAGAATGACCAGATTACCTTTAACCAGAACGGGCGCAATAGCTTTGGCGGCCTGTTCTATATAGCTCAAATCTGGTTTATTACCTTCCAGGAACGGCGTAGGAACTGCAATCAAAAAGGCATCAGCAGCTTCTGGGGTCAACGTTGCGCGCAAATAACCGCCACTTACCGCTGCCTGCACCAGCATATCCAGTTCAGGTTCAACAATGTGAATACGTCCTTGATTGATCGTATCAACTGCGTGAGGGTTCACATCAACCCCAATCACCTTTTTGCGGCGCGACGCAAATAAAGTTGCAGTAGGCAGGCCGATATAGCCCAGGCCGATCATGGATAAAGTTTCAAACATGCTGGTTTTCCGAGTCAAAAGTTCAAAGTTTTCAAAATTTCGGCAATACGTGTAGCGGCCTTGCCGTCACCATAAGGGTTGTGCGCCCGCGCCATACGCTCATACTCCGCAGCGTCATCCAGCAACTGCGTGGCAGCGCTGACAATGGCGTGTGTTTCTGTTCCCACCAACCGCACAGTTCCTGCATCCACGGCTTCAGGGCGCTCGGTCGTGTCTCGCATCACCAATACCGGTTTGCCCAAAGAAGGCGCTTCTTCCTGAATGCCCCCGGAGTCAGTAACCAAAAGGTCACAACGATCCATTAGGTAAACAAAGGGCAAATAATCCAGTGGTTCGATCAAATGAACATCGGAAACGTCGGATAAGATACGACGTACTGGTTCCTGAACATTTGGATTCAAGTGCACTGGATACACCACCTGCACATCACCACGGGAGGCAATCTGGCGCAAAGCCAGGCAGATGTTTTCAAAGCCGGAACCAAAGTTTTCGCGACGATGCCCCGTCACTAAAACCAAGCGTTTGGCTGGATTGATAAAAGAGAATTGCGATTCAAAACGGCTGCGCAGTTCGGAGTCTTGGCGTACGCGTGCGGCTACATCCAGCAACGCGTCAATAACAGTGTTGCCTGTTATGTGCACTGTTTTAGGATCGACTCCTTCGTGCAGCAGGTGTGCTTGCGACTGCTCGGTCGGGGCGAAGTGCACATCAGCCAGTACGCCTGCTTGGCGGCGGTTCATTTCCTCTGGCCACGGCGAGTACTTATTATGAGTACGCAAGCCAGCCTCTACGTGACCGACCTTGATCTTGGCGTAATAGGCCGACAAAGCTGCGGCCATGGTGGTAGTCGTATCACCATGCACCAGGATCATGTCTGGTTGCCATTGTTTGTACACATCCCGCATACCCAACAGCACGTTGCTGGTGATGTCATACAGGTCCTGGCCTGGCTTCATCAGGTTCAAGTCAAAATCAGGTTTAATGGAAAAAATATCCAGAACCTGATCCAGCATCTGGCGATGCTGACCGGTAACGCAAACACGCGCATCAAACGCAGAGTCGGCAGCCAGTGCCTTAACGACCGGAGCCATCTTGATGGCTTCCGGCCTCGTACCAAATACAGTTAAAACTTTCATCTATTGACCCCACATACCCTTAATACAAACAATTATCAGGTGCGCTACGTTCTGTACCACCAACGCTCACGAAATGAAAAGCTACGTACTCCCCACTTACTCAAGAGGCGGCAGGCTAAAAAATCGAACATGCTTAAGTCAGCCCTCTCATAATCCCAAACAAGAAAAACCTCGTCTGCCCAAACTAACTGACACTCTATGCAATCAAAATTTAGTCCACATGATCCAGCACAATGCTCTTGAGCAACTTCAAAATTCCAGCCAAAATCATGGCCAAAAGTAAAGTAACCAAAGAGTTGTACAAACGACGGGGTTCCATTGGATATTCAGGCAATGTCGCCGACTGCAAGACTGATACTTTCTCCAACATCCGAGTCGCATCAATCCTCCCTTTCTCTAAAGCCCCCAAAGAAGACTTGTATAACTCTTGTGTAAACTGCACATTCATTTCCAGTCGGTAGAACTCTTCCACGTACGTGTTTAACGTTCCACCTGAAGGAGTAGCCAATTTAAGCTTCTCCTGCTTAATCTGTGCATCTACAGCCTTCAAGGATTGTTTAATCCTCACAATATTCGGGTGATCTCGATCTAAGGTTTTCGGTAAAGATGCTAACTGTGTCTGTAGCTGAGCACGCTGCCCTTCCAATGCAGCCACAATGGCATTGATACTTTCCGCCGTCGCCTGTGGCGATAACAATCCAGCCTGATTCTGGTAGTTCAGTAGATCCTGGCTCGCCTTTTGAAAGCGATCCTGTGCTTGATCAACCTGAGTCACCAGAAAATCGACTTGTACTTGAGCCATTTCATGACCCAGCACGTTCATGTAGCGCTCTCCCTCCTGAACCAATTGCTGGGTGATAGCTTGAGCCGTTTCCGGGTCGTAGGCTTGTACTTTTATGCGTAACACGCCGGAAAAATCGTCAAATTCCACCTGAACACGGCTCAGGTAATGGCGATAAAACCACTCCATGGACGAGTCATGAAACCACATCCGAGACACTAGATCATGCTCAGATGAACTGTAGTGCGTCCGTAAATCTAAGGAAGCATCCAGCTTCTTAAGCATGTCTACAGAGAGCAAATAATCACGCAATAAAAGTTGGTTGGCCCTGTCTACCGAAGCCACCCCTGACACCAACATTCCAAGATCAAACGTAGGGGCTCCTACGGAGTCTGTCTTACGGATAATGACATTCGCCTCAGACACATATCTATCCGAGGCAAAGACCAACCAATACACGGTTGTCAGCGCTGCCAAGGCTAAGATCAGATGCACTGCGTAATCAAACAGGCGCAAAGAGAAAAGAGCTCTCACTCGCGTCAAAAACGTAAATCCTTTAGATGGCGCCTGTACAGATGGAGCACTAGCCTGCGTAGTTGCACTAGGTGTTTCGGTCATTTTGGAAGCGAATCCTTATAGGCATTAAGCGCATCATCAATTTGGTCAAACCAATGCGCCTTTCCTTGATGCAGCCAGACTCCAGCCTGGCAGAATTGTTTTAAAGTTCTATTATCGTGCGCCACCATAATCAGCCCGGCACGATTAGTCATCGTTTTGAAAGCATCGGCGGCTTTCTTACGGAAGGCGGCATCCCCAGCCGCCGTCACTTCATCAGAGATATAAACATCAAAATTAAACGCGAAAGATAGGGCAAACTGCAGTCTGGAACGCATTCCTGAAGAATAGGTATAAATAGGCTGCTCAAACGCCTGTCCCAACTCGGAGAAATCCTTGATAAAGGCTATTCGGTCAGCCAAGTCATCTTGATGCCCATGCACACGGCACACAAACTTCGCATTTTGACGTCCCGTCAACGTACCCTCTAAGCCTCCGTTTCCCATCGGCCAAGATACCCGACACAATCGCTGCACCGATCCTTTATTCGGGTGATCCACCCCGCCAATCAGACGCAACAAAGTAGATTTACCGGCGCCATTGGATCCAATCAACCCCACATTCACCTTAGGGGGAATCGTTAAATTAACTCCCTCTAAAACCCATCTACCAACGCCGTGCGCCGTCTTATAGCGCTTATACACATCCTTAACAACAATCATTTCATCACCAACTGCTGTGTAAAGCGTCGGTATAACAAGAGTCCAAAAAACAAACTCACAACCCCCCACACATATAGGTAACCCATACTGATGCCGGGGACCATATGGTAATAACTGGAGAAACCATGCCGCACCAACTCCAGACCATGAACCAATGGGTTAAGCAACAGAATATCTCTATATGGCTGAGGCACTGCTGAGATCGGCATAATGACACCTGAAATCAAGTACAAGGGCATCATCAATATCTTTAATACGTGCTCGGTTTCTCGTACTAGAGCCATCAATACCGAAGCAATCAACCCATACCCCACTCCAAACACCCAAAGGCCAAACATGGTGATTAAAACTTGTATAGGGTCATCTGGACGCACATCATGTCCAAACAAGGCGACCCCTGTAAGAATCACAGCAGACACCAAAGCCATCAGAAATGCTTCTAGAGCACCGCGAGCAATCGCCGTATCAAACGGATGAACCTGCCGATAAGCAAATAAAGGTTTATTACTATCAGCCGCATACATCACTTGAACAGCGGTGCGCCGGAACGTGAAAAATGCCAACATCCCAATCACAATCCAGATCGATGCATCAATACCACCCACGGTCCGTAAACGGATCACAGTGAATAGGAAAGTGATAAAACTGATATGCAGCACCGGCTCCATCAAGAGCCAAAACCAGGCCGCACGCATATCAAACAGACGATCCAACGCTTCACGCAGAAACAGCGCCCGCCAGACCGACCAGGTGACGGCCATAGGGCTACGTACCTGCTCAGTCATTTTGGCTCCCATCAAAAAAACTCGTTTCGGATGTAGCTAACATCAATCCACCATCCTGTTCAACGTCGTACTAGGCACGGCCACCGACACCACTAGACGCAGGAACTTCTGGAACTCCGCCGCTGGCGAGTTGGAAACGTAAATCACATCCTTATCCTGCACCGGGAAGTTCTGGGTGACGAAGAAAGAAGCTGGATCACGCAGGTCAATCTCGTACACCACGGGTACGACGCCCTTCTTGTCCAGCAGTGTCGATTCAGGCGCGCCGTCCACCAGTGCCGCATCTTCAAAGCGGAAGACAAACACACCGCGGGCATCAGCTCGTGACGTATCCAGACCACCCGAACGGGCCAGGGCCTGAACCAAAGAGATACCTTGTGCCTCAAACGGAATCTCTTCGTTCTTGCCGGTTGCTCCCAAAATGGAGAAGCTTTGGTTCTGATACAAAGCCGTAATTACATCACCCGGTTTCAGCATGATGTTCTGGTTGGGATTACGGATGATCGTATCCAGTGCCATCGTAGATGTATTCATCTCACGCGAGAGCTGAATGGCAATACGGTTAACCGCTTGTTTTACGCCACCGCCCGCAGCCAGGGCATCCAACAGGCGTTCGCCTTTAGGTGTCAAAGGCATTAAGGTGCTTTGATTAACTTCCCCCACCACTGTCACATTGGATGTGTTGTTCTGGATGACACGCACCAAAACTTGTGGGTTATTGGCTTTGCCTTGCAAGCGCTTGGCAATGCTTTCTTCAATCTGTTGGGTGTTGCGACCCTTGACGGCAATACGACCCGCAAAAGGCATACTTATCATGCCATCTGGAGTGACCATTTGCTGCGGAAATGCCACCGCATTCGTGGTAGCTCCTGTCGCATTAGTATCCAACGCGATAGCACCAAACAACATAGCTGGCGGCGCTTCCCAAACCGACACTTCCAGCACATCGCCAGGGCCAATCAGGTAATTATTCGAGCCGGAGCTGGGAAACTGGGCTGCAAAGTCACCCATGCGCTTTTTAGCGGCCAACTTCTTGGTCAACTCGTCTGTCACGTTGACCAGGGTGATGCCTTCGATACGGCCTTCACGTCGTTCCTGTACTTGCTGGCGGCTGGGGCCGTCTGCAGGCATCCAGTCGGGCATCGTGGCACATCCGGCCAGTACGACGACCAGGGTGCTGGCCAGTACTGGCCGTCCCATTGCTGCAATCTTGCTTACTGCTGTGTGTAGTAATTGAGCCATGCTTATTTCTTCATGAGCGTGTGAACGGTTTCACACGCCAGGTCTATGTCATCCTGGCTATGCGTGGAGGACAGGAAAAAGCGCAAGCGCGCTGCTTTTTCTTCCACCGCAGGATGGATAATGGGTTGCACATTCAGACCGGCATCAAACAACTGGCCGGACAGTTTGACTGCTTTAAGAGAACTGCCTGTAATCGCGGGAATCACGGCGTAGCCTTCGGCAAAGCCGGTATTGATTCCCATCGAGCGCATCGAATTCAGAAACTGACTGCCCCGTTCTTGCAGGGTATGCACACGCTCGGGTTCCCGGCGCATGATCTGCAGGGCTTTGAGTGAGGCAGCCGCCAGCACGGGGGAAATCCCCACGCTGTACACAAAGCCGGAGGCAGCGTACTTGAGCAGCTCCACCAGCGCGCGGTCGCCAGCGATATAGCCGCCGCAACTTGCCAGGGTCTTGCTCAAGGTGCCCATCCAGATATCGACATCACGGCCTGTCACACCAAAATGTTCGTGCGAGCCGCGACCCGTCTTGCCCAGCACGCCCAGGGCGTGAGCTTCATCGACCATCAAAAACGCTTTATACCGCCGTTTTATGTCAATAAATGCAGGCAGGTTCGGAATGTCGCCATCCATGCTGTACAAGCCTTCGATCACAATCAGCACACGTTCAAACTGGCCACGAATCTCGGCAAGAATGCGCTCCAGAGCGGCGCTGTCGTTGTGAGGGAAGGAACGGCGGGCGGCACCCGACAACTGGATGCCTTGCAAAATACTGTTGTGGATCAGGCTATCGTGAATCACCAGATCCTTGGGACCGAACAAGTAACCAATAGTGCTGACGTTGGTGGCATGTCCACTGACAAAAACCACGCAATCATCCACCTCATAGTTCTGCGCCAGCTCTTCTTCCAGCTCACGCTGGACGCGGCGCTCGCCTGCTACCAAACGGCTGGCCGAAGCCGATGTGCCGTACTGGTCCATCGCGGCTTTGGCGGCCGCATTCACTTCCGGGTGTGCAGAAAGACCCAGATAGTTGTAATTGGCAAAGTTCAGATAGTCACGCCCGTCGATACGGGTGTGCGCAGCGGCCACACCATCGTGGCTGCGGAAAAAGGGGTTACGCACGCCCATACGATCAGCCATGGCCTTGGGCACCAGCATTTTCTCGTAACCGGGATGGCGGTCAAAGCGGGTGAAGGACTCCGGAATATGGCTGGCCGCCCCCTGATGAGTGGCGGACTGCTCGGCCATGCGGCCATTGCTGGCCGCTTGTCCGGTTTTACGTCCCAGAATGCGCTGTATCAGTTGTGCTTTACTGCCTGGCGCTAGATCGTTCTTACTCATGGATCAGTGATGTTCCTGTTTCTGCCAATCGCTGTACATCTTTTGCCAAGCCTTGCAAGTCAGCCTCGGACATATCGTCCCCGTGCTGACGTACGACATCGGCCACCAAGTGCCCAGCGTCCTGCTCTGCCGAGTCCTCGCCACCGGCCGTCAGCTTGTCCACAATGCGGGCCGCGACGTTCCAGACGGTGGGAGAATCGTTCAGCACCATGGCGGGCAACTGCACGCCAAAGCGTTGCTCCAAGCCCAGGGCCAGTTCCACAGCCATCAAGGAGTCCATGCCCAGATCATGCAAGGAGCGCTGGGTTTCGATACGGTCTACTTCGGTGCGCAGAATGTTGGCAACTTCCTGCGCCACCCACTCGGCCACCAAAGCGTGAATTTGCTCGGGCGTTTTGCCAGCGATCAAGGTGTGAATATCCTGGCCATCGCTGCCTGAGTCGTGATCCTTGCGGGCACGGTTCAAGATGGCAAAGCGTTCACTTTGGGCCGAGGCCAGCAAGCGTGCCAAGGCATTCCAGTCGAAGTTGGCCACAATGGACACTTCGCCATTGGCGGCCAGGACGCGATCCAGTTGATCCAGTGCCTGATCCGACTGCAACGGCGCCTTGCCCAGACGTTTGCCCAAGCTGTCCTTCACAGTTTCATTGCGGGTCAGGTAACCTGCGTCGCCAATCGGCCCCCAGGCGATGCACGAAGCCGCCAGCCCCAGGTTCTGACGCAAGCGCGTCAGGCCTTCCAGGCCTGCATTGGCGGCTACATAGTTCGCCTGTCCGGGGTTACCAATAGAAGTCGTCACAGACGAATACAGCACGAAGTGGGACAGCTTCAAATCCTGAGTAGCCAGGTGCAGATTCCATGCACCCACCAACTTGGTTTGCAGCACCTTGTTCAAGCTGTCCTGATCCATATTGGCGATCAGGCGGTCATCAAACACGGCGGCAGCATGCAGCACGCCAGTCAGTGGGCTATCACCCGTCTGAATCTGCGCGACAACAGCTTGTACTGCTGCGGAATCCGTAACGTCACACGCCACGATTTGCACGCGACAGCCTTGTGCCTGGAACTGCTCCAGCAGCTCTTGTGCACCAGGGGTGTCGGCACCGCGGCGACCAGCCAGGACCAGAGAGCGCACGCCACGCTTGACCAGCCATTGGGCGGAAGCCAAACCGAAGCCAGACAAGCCACCCGTAACCAACCACGTGCCCTGTTCGGACAAGTCGAGAGGGGCAGCGATTTGTGTTGCAGGCAAACGGGGTTGGGCATCCTTCAGGGAAACCACCAGCTTGCCGATGTGACGAGCCTGCTGCATGGCGCGGAATGCATCAACTACATGCTCGGCACCGAAGCTGCGGTAAGGCAGTGGGAACAGCGCGCCATCATGGAACAGCTCCATGACTTCCTTGAACAAACGTCCCGCCAAAGCTGGGCGTCCCGTCAGCAGTTGGTCGGCATCAATACCGAAGTAGCTGATATTGCTCTTGAAGGGACGTAGACCAATCGGCGTGTTCTCGAAGAAGTCACGCTTGCCCAACTCCAGGAAACGGCCAAAGGGACTCAAGACGTCCAAACTGCGGCGCATGGCCTCACCCGCCAGCGAGTTCAGCACTACGTCCACACCTTCGCCGCCAGTAGCATCCATCACGTCCTGAGCAAAGCTCAGGCTGCGCGAATCGAACACATGGTCAGCGCCCAGCAAGGAGGCGAATACGCGTTTCTCGTCTGTACCGGCGGTGGCATAAATCTCTGCGCCCAAATGACGGGCCAGCTGGATTGCAGCAATCCCCACACCACCTGCGGCACCGTGTATCAACACTTTTTCACCGGGCTGGATATGAGCCAGATGCGTCAGGGCATAGTAGACCGTGAAGAACACCGTTGGAACGGTGGCGGCTGCGTCAAAATCCCAGCCTTCAGGCATGGGAGCGATAGCATCCGCACGTGTCACCACATGGCTGGCAAAGCAGGAGGAACCAAAACCCATCACCGGCTGGCCTACCGTCAAATTGGTGACATCAGCCCCAATGCGGGTGACGACGCCCGAGAACTCCAGGCCCAGACTGGCCCCGGCAAAACCGTTTTCTACAGCTTCGTCTGGTAGCAGGCCCATCAAATACATCACATCACGGAAATTCAGGCCCGCTGCCATGGTACGGACTTCAACCTGATCCGCAGCCAGGCTCGGCGCTTGAACAGCTTGCCATTCCAGATTGCGCAGTTGTCCGGGCACCTGAAAGTCCAGCTTGAAGCGCGCATCCTGGCTTAGCTGGGCAGTCGCTGCCGCAGTAGCCTCTTCCAGCACCAAGGTATGACGTGCGTCTTGGGACAAGACAATTTCTGTTGCTTCATCCGGCCACAGCAACTCCAGTTCCAGACGCTGAGCGATATCGCTGGCATTCACATCACCGGCCAGATCAATCAAGGTGCAGGACAAGGCGGGCAGCTCGTTCATAACGACGCGACCAAAGCCCCACAAGGCCGACTGGGCTGGATTCACCGCCCAATCCAATTCCTCTGCCATCGCCGGCAAGGCACCGCCTTGCGTCACCAGGAACAGGCGACTTGCAACGGTACGGGCGGACAAGTCCTGCGTCAGGCTCAGCAGTTGCGCGCTGGTCTGGCTGACCGCAGCAGCAGTATCGGCCCAACCCAGCATCTGCACTACATTCAGAGGGCTCTCTTCAGCCAAAATGTCGGCACTGAGCGGCCAGATTTGAGCGTTAACTGTTTGGCCAGCTGCTTCCAAACGGGCTTGCAACGAATGGGCTTGAACTTGAGAAGCCTCATCAAACAACAAGACCCATTTCGCTGCAGCGACGGCTTCCTGGTTTGGAATCGCCTGCGTTGTCGCGGCCTTGGCCAGCAACAAATAGGCTCCTTCACTCAATTCCTGTGCGGCAGGCTCTTGCGCAGTTTGCACCTGCTCAAAACCTGCTTGCTCCAACGCCTTGTGCCAGCCTTCGGGCGACAACAAGGAGGAGGATTGCGACTCACCGGCGGCATGCCACCAGCTTTGGTCCAGACCGGACAAGAAGTCTGCATGCCAGTCAGGGTGACACTCGGCCACCAGCAAGACCCCACCCGTCGCCAGCCATTGCTTGCTCCGCATCAGGGCGGGAGGCACATGCACGGTACGGTGCAGGCTGTGGCGCAAAATCACGACATCGAACTGGGGCTTATCGACCTGCTCCAGTTGCCAGTCTTGCAGATCAAAACCGAGCACCTGCACGTTGGCCAAAGCATGGTGCTGCGTCGCCTGGCGAGCCTGCAAATCAGCATCTGGCAAAGCCAATACGTATTCAAACTGGTCTTCGGACAGGCAAGCAGCCAGAGTCTTGGGCAAATCGCTTGGGCCTACGGCGACTTCCAGCACGCGCAGTCGCTGGGAGGCAGGCAAGTTCGCAGCCAGTTCTCGCAACTGGGTTTCCAGTGCCAGACGCACACCCAGATACATGGGGTCATCGTCATACAGCACTTCAACCACGGGGGAACGGCGCAAGGAAGCCAGCAGTTTTTCGCCTGAAATATCGCCACGCAACAAGGCCGGCAATTGGCGTCCGACCGAACCAATCTGGGTCAGTTGCGGCAAGCTGCTAGGCGAATCCTGCAAAATTGTGCGCCACAAGTCCTGGGCGGCAGGCATATCGGCCTGCTCCACCACACGATAGCCTTCGTCATCTTGCAGCAGCTCTTCAGCGCGCAGCAGCTCGCTTAGCCAGCGGCCATACGGGCTATTCAATACTTCGGCGCTGAGTTCGGAAGGCTTTACGTTCTGGAAGGCTTCATAAATAAAGGACAGGCTCAAGGCATCCAGCAAAGGCAAAGTCTGCTGGAACCAGGTTTCTCGCTCTTGCTGCTGGTCAGCCAGTGCTGCCCAGCCGCTTTGGGCCAGTTGCTCAGGCGAGAGCGTAACGGCAACTCGCTCATCGCGAGGATGAGGGCGCAGATACGGGGTAATTTGCCAGTTCGACACCGCGTGGCGATCCTGGCGCAAGAAATACGCAGCGCGGAAACGGCAGGCCTGGGCGCTGGCCAGCAAACGGCCATCAGCTCCATACAACTCGAAATCCGCCAGTACCGAACGGGCACTGCTACGACGCAGGTGTGCACGGAAATGCGTTACCTGCCCTTCTGTAGACAGGGTGAAACGGCCTACTTTCACAGGCAGCAAGGCCACGCCTTGGCCTGCTTCAATATCTTGTGCGAAGAAATCCACCAGAGACTGGTAGCACACGTCCATCAAGGCCGGGTGCAACAGATAGCCATCTTGCTCCAGGCTGACGGGCATCTCCAGTTCGGCACTCAGATAAGTACCTTGCACCTGCGAGGCTTTCAACCCCTGGAAGGCCGGACCGTAATCCAGACCCAGGGAATGCGCCAAGCGATAGTGTCGATCGCGATCAATATGCAGTTCAGCCGAGGCCAGGGGCGAGAGTTCCGCCACGGGCATGCGTTCATCCGAAGCCAGAATACGACCGCTGGCGTGTACCACCCACTCGTCCTGGCTCAAGCGTTGGCGACTCTTGATATGGAAGCTGCCATCACGCGGGCTCAGCACAAAACGCAGGCTGCGGGCATGTTCACCATCAAAAACCAGCGGAGCCAGAATATCCAGCTCGTCCACCAGGATCAGTGCTTCGCCCAGCCACTCACAAGCTGCAGCCAAAGCCATTTCCAGATAAGCGGCACCTGGGTACACCATGGCACCACCCACTTTGTGATCCGCCAGCCAAGGCAAAATCACCGGGTCCAGCACGTTTTCCCAGCTGATATCGCTATCCGGCAAACGCCAACCCAGCAAATCATGCACACGACGACGCTCGATGGAGCGCATCCCTTCTGTGCTGTTCTTGTACCAATGACGCTCGCGCTGCCATGGGTAAACGGGCAGCTCCACTGGATTGCCAGCCACAGGGAAACGGGCTTTCAATTGGGTCGGCAATAAAGCCAGGGTATGCAAGGCCGTATCAGTCAGCCGCTGCGGGCCATCGTCATGCTTGCGCAAGCTGGGCAACACCACGCCCTGAATCTCACACTGAGTCAGGGTTTCACGGATGTAGCGCTGCAAAATGGCGTGCGGGCCAATTTCCAGAAATACGCGGCAGCCCTGGTTCGCCAGACAGGCAATAGCCTGCTCGAACTGCACGGGTTCGCGAATATTGCGCCACCAGTAATCCACGCCCAGCTCTTGCGGGGACTGTTCTTCACCCGTAACGGTCGAGATAAAACGGGCTTGTGGAGCCTGCTGACCGGGCTGCAAATCGCCCAGGCTCTTTTCCAGATGCGGCAGCAAGCCATCCATATAGGGACTGTGAAAGGCGTAATCCAAATCCAGCAGGCGGAAGAAAACGCTTTGTCCTTCCAAAGCAGACTGAATACGCTGCAAGCCTTCCAGACTGCCGGACAGAGTGATATTGGAAGGGCTGTTTACCCCCGCCACATTCACGCCCAAGTCCGCACCCAAGCCTTCCAGCAAGGTGTTCACCGCTTCGTGCGACAGACCGATAACGGCCATCCGGCCTTGGCCACGAGTCAGACCTTGAGCCTGACTACGGGCACAAATAACGCGTATGGCTTGTTCCAGATCCAAGGCACCAGCGGCCCAGGCAGCAGCGATTTCGCCCACACTGTGGCCAGTCACGGCATCAGGTTCAATGCCATCTTCGCGCAGCATGCGCGTCACAATAACCTGTATAGCAAACAACAAAGGCTGGGCGACTGTCGTGTCGTCCATGCGGGAAGCGGCAGGTTCGGCCTGCAATTGTTCCAGCAGCGAAAAGCCCGCCAAGGGCTTCATCATGGCGTCCAGCTGGGACAGCAAAGCCGCGAAACGAGGGGACTCGCGCAATAAGGTCACGCCCATGCCCAACCACTGCGCTCCATTACCGGCGTAGACAAAGGCCAATTGGCCTTCTTTGCTCAGGGCGTCTACGGTTTGCAAACCTTGTGGGGCTTGGCCTTGCGCGTAAGCACGCAATTGCGCCACGCCTTCTTCAACCGTTTCGGGTTGAATGATCAAACAACGAGCCAAAGTCTGACGACGGTGAGTGACCGCGTAGCTGACATCGTAAAAATCTTGTGCCGTCTTGCCGTCCAGCAAGTCCGCATAATTACCCGCTTGCTCACGCAGAGCGGCTTCTGTCTTGGCCGACAAGACCAAAGGCGGCAAACCCAAGTTCGGCACCGTTGCCGATTGGGCAGTTGTCGCTACAGGAGCCTGCAACAAGACGTGGGCGTTGGCACCACCAAAGCCAAACGAGTTAAGTCCTGCGACCAAAGGCTTGCCATCGGTACGCTGCAACTCGCGGCCCTGGGGCAGCAGCTCCAGATTCAAACCATCAAAATCAATGGCGGGATTGGGGGTATTCAAGTGCAAAGCAGGCGGCAAGGCTTGGTGCTGCAATGCCAGCACTGTCTTGACTAGGCCAGCCATGCCGGAGGCCGATTCCATATGGCCCAAGTTCGCTTTGACTGAACCAATAGGCAAACGCTGCTCACGCGATTTGCCATACACCGCGCTGATGGCGGTGGTTTCAACAGGATCGCCTACGGCTGTACCGGTACCGTGGGCTTCTACAAAGTCCACATCAGCCGCTGTCAGGCCACTGCGCTCCAGCACGGAGCGCATCAACTCGATTTGTCCCTGGCAGCTAGGAATAGTAATGCCGGTCTTGCGAGCCCCATCGGCATTCACGCCCGTTGCCAAAATGACGGCCTGTACCTGGTCGCCATCGGCCAGCGCCTGCTCCAGGGGCTTGAGCATCAGTACCGCGCCACCTTCGGAACGCACGTAACCATTACCAGCTTCATCAAACGCCTTGCAACGGCCATCTGCCGACAGCATCGACGCTTTGGTAAAGCCAACAAAGGGATAAGGGTGCAGCAACAGATTGACGCCACCGACCAAGGCTGTCGAAGCCTCGCCACTGCGCAAACTTGAGCAGGCTTGATGCAAAGCGACCAAAGAAGACGAGCAGGCGGTATCCACCGCCATGGACGGACCGTGCAGGTCGTAGATATAAGACAGACGGTTGGCGGCGATACTCATGGTATTGCCGGTCATCATATGGGCTGTCAGGCTGGCCAAATCGTCCAGACCGCGCATGCCGTAATCCAGGCCGGAAATACCAACATAAACCGCACAGTCACTACCGGCCATGCTGGAGGGCAAGACGCCCGCATTCTCCATGGCTTCCCAGGACAGCTCCAGCAACAAGCGTTGTTGGGGGTCCAGCCAGGCGGCTTCGCGAGGGGAAATGCCAAAAAAGTCCGCATCGAACTCGTCAATGCGCGACAAGACACCGGCCGAAAAAGTAATGCTACGCCCCGGCTCGGACCTTTTATCGTGTTGCAACTCGGCCGTCGCCCAGCGGTCCGCGGGGATTTCCGTAACCAGATCGCGCTTTTCAATTAAGGCATTCCAGAACTGGTCGGGCTGCGACAGGTCACCCGGAAAGCGAAACGCCATACCAATAATGGCGATTGCTCCAGACGCAGTATTGCTTTTATTAATATCCGTACGGGATGCTTCTAACTCCTTAGCACCCTTGCCTGTATTTTGAGACACGCACCCTACCCTTTCGATCTTTACTGACTTGCCCTGTCACCGCGGAGCACGGAATAGTCATATTTGATAAAACGCTATTTCGGACAACGACTTCTGACATAGCCGTGTCGCAGGCAGCACACCAGTAAACAATGGCGAAACTTACGTCCCGTTACTATGATTTACAAACCCTAATTACATGGAATATATATAAATTCCATGTAATCCGATAATATTTATTTTCGATTTTTATTTAAGCGATCATGCCAAAAATAAAACATCCAAATTAAATATTCACTGACGATATTATTCTATTTATTGTTAAGCACAAAAAACGAGTGTTTGAAAAATAACAAAGCCTTGGGTATATTTACCAAGGCTGTCTAATCAAGACACTAGGCAAAATATCAAAGGTTTTTTTATTTCGTCGCCACCTTTAGCGAAATAAAAACTTCAACTCGACATTAAGCAAAGACTGTTCCTCGCCAAAAAACCCTGCCTACTTGGCGGTAGCCTGCTGCACTGCAAAAAGATTAGCAGCTGCGAATGTTACCATTACGCAGTTATTCTAATCTATAAAGAATTGAAATCGAGCAGGGCCGCACTGTAACAATCCGATGCTGTGCTAAAGCCGCCAGACGAGCTTTTTCAGGACTATCAGGCAGCTTACAAGGCAGCCATGACTGACACTTGCTGACGTTCCAGTAGGTCTGACACAACCATCAAGTCGTAGTGAAAAACTCATTTTTGATACAAACACGACATACGCGCGACGAGCGCAAACCCGTTACTGGTGCCGGTATACAACGACCTTCCCTCATGGCCTGACCATGTGTCACCAAAGCAGTGTTTTCCCTTAGCCGCATCAAAAACGCCCAAATCAGGGCGTTTTTTTTGGGGGTTATCCCTCATCTATAGCTAGGTCCACCTAGGCTCTATACGAATTGTCTTATGACAGGGCTGTCGCACGCCGTTACATTGAAATGGCTTCATCTAATAATTAATCCACTCTGGAGACATTTCATGGGTACGAACGCGACCACCGCACCCGTCGACGAACGATTACCGAACGGCAGGCTGGCTGCACTGGGCTTGCAGCACGTTCTGGTAATGTACGCCGGTGCCGTCGCGGTTCCACTAATTGTGGGCCGGGCATTAAACCTGACGTCTGAAGAAGTATCAATCCTGATTGCTGCTGACCTGTTTGTCTGCGGCATCGTGTCCATCATCCAATCGATGGGCTTTACGCAGTATTTTGGTATCAAGCTGCCCGTCATGATGGGCGTGACCTTCGCCGCTGTCGGCCCCATGGTCTCCATGGCACAGGCCAACCCCGGCCAGGAAGGAGCCCAGTTACTCTTTGGCACGGTCATCGGGGCGGGGATCATCACCATGATCATCGCCCCTGCCGTCAGCCGCATGCTGCGCTTTTTCCCGCCTGTGGTCACCGGCACCATTATTGCCATGATCGGCATTACGCTGATGCGAGTGGGGATCAACTGGATTTTCGGTAACCCTGTTGGCCCTACCGCCCCCACGGTCATCAACCCCGACCACCTGGCCTGGATTCAGCACGCACAATCGGCCGCAGCCATGCCCGGCTCGGCCTTGCCCCCACCTCCAGAAGGTCTGGCCTTGAAAGCAACGGTACCGAACCCGCGCTACGCCAACCTGACTGGCCTGGGCATTGCCGCCATCGTGCTGACCTCGATCCTGCTGATCGCCAAATTTGCCAAAGGCTTTCTGGCTAACGTGGCCGTCTTGCTGGGTATTGTTATTGGCGCCATTGTGGCCTCGGCCATGGGCATCATGACCTACGAGAAAGTCGCCAATGCAGCTTGGGTTGATCTGGTTCTGCCCTTCCACTTCGGGATGCCCAAGTTCAATATCCTGCACATTGCGACCATGACACTGGTCATGATTGTGGTGCTGATTGAGTCTACCGGCATGTTCCAGGCTCTTAGCGACATGACAGGCAAGAAAGTGGATCAGAAAGATCTGGCACGCGGCCTGCGCACCGACGGTCTGGGCACCTTGCTGGGCGGCATTTTCAACACCTTCCCCTACTCCAGCTTCTCGCAAAACGTGGGCCTGGTTGCCGTGACAGGCGTGCGCAGCCGCTTTGTCTGCGTGGCCGGGGGTGTGATTTTGATCATTCTGGGCCTGCTGCCCAAAATGGCTGCCCTGGTTGAGTCCCTGCCCACAGTGGTGCTGGGCGGCGCCGGGATTGTGATGTTCGGTATGGTGACGGCCACCGGTATTCGCATCCTGTCCAACGTGGATTACAAAACCAACCGCAACAACTCCATGATCGTGGCCATCTCCATTGGCGTCGGCATGATTCCGCTGGTTGCGCCCAACTACATGCAGTGGATGCCTCACGCCATTCACCCGCTGATCGAATCGGGCATCTTGCTGACCTCGATTGCTGCCGTTCTGCTTAACTTGTTCTTTAATGGTGCTAAAGAAGATACGCATGCAGCGGTAGAAGCAGCCAAGCACGCGGAAGCCTAAAACGCTTGCTCAGCTTGTCTTGAAACCGGCCTGTCCATGAATGGGACAGGCCGGTTTTTTATCGTCCGGCTTCTGCCATCAGGAGGCAAAGCGCCGCGCACCGGCTACGCATAAGGCAGCGCCTAAAGTCACCCAGATCATGCTGGCATTGACGGACTCACCCAGCAAGGCGGCAGCCAGTCCCAGGCCCATAAAAGGCTGCAACAACTGCAGTTGCCCCACTGCGGCAATCCCGCCCTGCGCCAACCCCCGATACCAGAACACAAACCCCAGGAACATGCTGAACACTGACACATAGCCGAAACCTAACCAGGCTGCTGTATTCACATTGCTGAATGTTTGCGGCCAGAACCACAGCATCATGACGAACATGCAAGGCGAGGAGAGCACCAGGGCCCAGCAAATAACTTGCCAGCCACCCAAACGACGCGACAGACGTCCACCTTCGGCATAACCCAAGCCACACACCACCACGGCGGCCAGCATATACAGGTCCCCTTGCCAGGCCGCATCCAGACCTTCTCGCGCGGCATAGGCCATCACCAGCAAGCAGCCTAAAACAGAGCACAGCCAGAACACGGGCTTATGCCGCTCTCCGGCCAAGACCACCCCGAAGAGGGCTGTGCACAAAGGCAGCAAGGCGACATACACAATAGAATGCGCCGAAGTGATGTACTGCAAGGCCAGCGCCGTCAACAAGGGGAATCCCAGCACGACACCAAAACCAACCACGGCCAGGGGTAACAAGTCTGATCGCTTTGGCCGTGCCACACGCCCGATCAGCAACCAGACAGCTGCCAACAAGGCAGCGACTACCGCTCGCGCGCCAGTCAGGAAAAAAGGATCCATGCCCAGCACAGCAACACGTGTAGCCGGCAGAGATCCGGCAAAGATTGCTACGCCTATAAAGCCATTTAGCCAGCTGACTGCCTTGCTATCCATCATTCACTCTCCAACAAAGATGCTTGTCAGTACAACACAGCTATGCCAGCATACACAGGCACAGTCCAGTACAGTTTTAAAAAACTGTACTGCTTACCAGACCCGTACACCGTGCCCGAGCCCGCCCCATGTCTGCTTTGACCCGTATCGACCACATCATGCAATCCGTACGTGAACGCATCGCGGCACGGACCTACCCGCCCGGCACCCGCCTGCCATCCGTACGCGCACAAGCAAAATCGGCAGGCGTGTCAGTGTCCACGATTGTCGAAGCCTATGGCAGGCTGGCCGCCGAAGGTCTGATCGAGGCTCGCGCGGGTTCCGGTTTTTATGTGACGGCTCCTTTGGCTCCACTCAGCTTGGCCGCCCTGGAACCAGCTCTGGAAAAGGATATCGATCCTTTATGGATCTCGCGCCAATCTCTGGAAGCCGAGGCCGATGTCCTGATGCCCGGCTGCGGGTGGCTGCCCTCGGATTGGATGTATGACCAAGGAGTGCGCCGCGGTTTACGTAAGGCCGCCCGTAGCCCCAGCGCGGACTTGACGGACTACGGCTCGCCTCTGGGCCTGGAGCCCTTGCGACAAATGCTGGCCCGTCGTCTCGTGCAGTCCGAAATAGATGCTGCCCCGCATCACATCATGCTGACCGACTCGGGCACTCAAGCTATTGACCTGCTTTGTCGCTTCTTTCTGGAGCCAGGCGATACGGTCCTGGTGGACGACCCCTGCTACTTCAATTTCCATGCGCTGCTGCGAGCGCATCGGGCCAAAATCGCCAGCGTGCCCTATACCCATCAGGGCCCTGATCTGGCGGCCTTTGAGGCTGCCCTTAAAGAACACAAACCCCGCCTGTACATCACCAATTCAGGCATACACAATCCAACCGGCGCACGTCTTTCGGCCATGACGGCCCATAGCGTGCTGGCCATGGCGCAACGCGCCGACCTCTACATTATTGAGGACGATATTTTCGGGGATCTGGAGACCCGACCCGCTACCCGACTGGCGGCACTGGATGGGCTGTCCCGCGTAGTACAGATAGGCAGTTTTTCCAAAACACTGTCGGCCGCCTTGCGCTGCGGTTATATCGCGGCCCAGACTCCATGGATCGAGAGCCTGGTCGATTTGCGTACCGCCACCAGTTTCAGCAGCAACCGCCTGGCCTCGCATATTCTGAACAGCGCGCTTGGCGACAGCGGCTATCGCAAACATCTGGAACGAGTTCGATACCGGCTCTCCAAAGCCATGGATCACGCCGTGACACAGCTGCAGCAACTTGGCCTGACGCCATGGCTGCGCCCCCGCGAGGGCATGTTTCTCTGGGTGCGCCTGCCCGCCGGGCATGATGCCCTGACGTTGACACGCGCCTGTCTACCCCATGGCATCGTGCTGGCCCCTGGCCCTGTTTTCAGCCAAGCTCCTGATGCTGCCCAGTTTCTGCGCTTCAACGTCGCTCAATGCGGGGACAAACGCGTCTTCAACGTCCTGAAACGGGCTTTGAACAACGAGCTGTCTGTTTAAAGCATCAAGGGATTTCAGACCTTCCACTTGAACGCCCCGCATCAGTGTCCTGGTCGCGACCAGAGGATTACAATCGGCTCTGTTATGCGGCCCATGCGGACCGCCGCCACCAATCTGACTCCCATGTCCCCCAAAGACTTACGCGATTTATTCCTGCTGGCCGCCATCTGGGGCGGCTCGTTTTTATTTACGCTGCAAGCGGTCCCCGACTTTGGCCCCTTTCCCCTGACCGCCATACGGGTCGGTGTCAGCGCCCTGGCCTTGATGAGCTACATCACCGTCACGGGACGCTTGCCCATCTTTCTGGCGAACTGGAAACCCATCTTTGCGCTGGGCATTCTGAATGCCGCCGTGCCCTTCTCCTTATACGCCTTCGCAGCCTTGCGACTGGAGTCGGGCTTGCTGGCCGTCTTGAATGCCATGGCTCCCTTGTTCGGCGCACTGGTGGCACGAGTCTGGTTGAAAGAGCGCCTGACACCCAGCCGCATTCTGGGCCTGTGTCTGGGCTTCCTGGGCATTCTGATTCTGGTGTACGACAAGCTCAGCTTCAATAAAGGCGCCGAAGGCTGGGCTGTGCTGGCATCTTTGCTGGCCACAGTGTTTTACGGTATTGCCGCCAACTTTACCGCCCGCTATCTGCGCGGCGTGCAGCCACAGGCAGTAGCAGCAGGCAGCATGGTCAGCGCAACATTGGTTCTATTGCCCGCAGCCATTTACTGGTGGCCCGCACAGTTTCCGGGCCTGCATGCCTGGGGGGCTGCGCTGTCCTTATCCCTGCTGTGCACGGCCGTCGCCTATCTGATTTTTTACCGCCTTCTGTCCAATGTCGGCCCCTCCAAAACCATTACGGTGACCTTTTTGGTGCCACCTTTTGGGGTGTTGTGGGGTGCCTTGCTGCTGGACGAGGCCCTGACCGCGCAGATGCTGATCGGTATGAGTACCGTTCTGTTCGGGACATTGCTGGCTACAGGGCTGATCGGCAAGCGCAAGACGACGTAAGTCAGCTACGCCGCCTTCAAGCGTCTTCGTTCTCGGTTCTCGGTTCTCGGTTCTCGGTTCTCGGTTCTCGCAGCCTATTTGAACTCGTGACTGACGCTGGCCGTCTTTCCTGAGCGCACTCGAATTGTTGTGCTGAACTCTGGCAATCCCGCATTCTTGACAACAATGCGGTGCGAGCCTGGAGCCAGCGACAAGGACTTCAAAGGCGGGCTGACACCTTGCTTTCGGCCATTCACATAGACCTCCCCCCAAGGCCGTATATCCAGGGCGATTGTGCCCTTGGCAGGTGGCGCAGGCTTGGCAGCGACCGGCTCCAGTTGTTCCACATGATCGACTTGCGCGGAAGGCTCAGAGGAGTCGGTTTGCGTGCTTGCGGCCACCCCTGATGCAGTGGCCGTAGCAGTCCCGGTAATTCCCATTGCTCCGGCACTTCCCGCAGCCCCGGTAGTTTCATTAACTCCGGAGGCGCCTGTTATTGCTGCTCCCCCTCCAGCGGCTCCGGCTGTTCCGGCTGTTCCGGCTGTTCCGGCTGTTCCGGCTGTTCCGGCTGTTCCGGCTGTTCCGGCAGCATGATCGGCCAAAACCAGGCGAGCTGCATCATCCGATGTGTTTTGTGTTTGAACTGGCAAAGCAGGCTGCAAAGCTCCCGACTCGGCCAGCAGTTTCAACTCCGGTGTTGTCGCGGCTTGCGAGCCCGAAGCTTGGGCTAATTGCTGCCCTGCCACCGAGTCATTTTGTGCACCTGTCGACTGCGACCCAAGCTGATCTGATCCTGCCTCCAAAGGCTGCCCCGATTGAGGTGCAGACGCCCCCCCTGCCCCCAAAACAGCTACATCATTCGGCTTGGACTCCCCAGCCGCCACCAGCCCGCCCTGCAACTCCGACGTGATTGATCCCGGTCCCGGCCTTGATGTGGACTCCTCAGGCGTGGCGCCCACCACCGCCGGACGATTGGAATCAGACGCTGCAACAGCGGGCCCGGAAGTATCGCCATCACCGCTCCAATACGCCGCCCCCAGCCCTGCCAGAACGACTACTGCCAAACCCGCCAGCCACAATGGCAAGGAAGACCGGCGTTCAGGCGTAATCGGCAGCACAGTTTGCGCAGCGGGAGCATGTGCGGGCACAGGCTCTGGCACTTGCCCCAATCGTTCCAGCCTTCGGTAAGAAGCCATGGACTGAGGCCGCTGCACCCAGTCAAGGGCCAGGCCCTGCAACATGGCCTGCGTCGGACCGTCCGCGTCCTCGTCCATCACCACAGGATCTTTCAACTGCCGCCAAGGGGCGGCCATCAGAGGAAAGCCCGTTGTCAGTTGCCAGCGCAAGGCCGCATAAGCGTAGACATCCGTCCAGGGACCGGCAGGCCGCACAGGATCATCCACATATTGCTCGGGGGCCGCGCAAGGCTCATCAAAGGCCATACCCTGAGCACGCGCCTGTGCCAGACTGCGCTTGTGCATGTTCTGCTCCAGCGGCAATAACTGAACCAGACCTTCATCACTCAAAACCACCGTATCCAGCCCCAGCGCGCCATACCATTCCTGGCTCTCATGCAGCTCGGCCAGTTGCAAAGCCAATTGATCCAGAATCACCAGCCGTTGGTCCAGCAGCAAAGAGTCCAGAATCTGCCCCAAAGGGCGACCCTGGACATCCTTGGCAGAGTTTGTACGTTTCATGAGGGATCTCACCATGGTTGATAGGCGCGGTTTGCTGCATCTGCCGCTGTTGCTGACACGAACAAGCGCCGAAACAGGGCCAGACTTAGCTCGCCACTGTGCGTCACGCTGCGCCAGCTAGGATTGTTCATGCCCAGGCACCACCAGTAACTACGGTGGGAGCCGGGCTCCAGACAAGGCTGCAGGACAGCCCACGGGTCTTGTGGCACAGACGGCGCACGAGAGCCATACAAAACATCCAGAATGTCCTGCCCGGCATCACGCTGCTCGGACTGGGCGGCGGCACTCTCCGCCAGCAAACCGGCATAAGGCACGGCACTACACAAAGTCTGATCCAACTGGGTTGCCGCCCAGCAAAACCGCACCCCTTGCTGCAAGGACAGGCCCAATTGCTCAACCATATTGGCCAGTACAGGCAGACGGATACGCTGACATTGCTCGGCATTCAAAGGCACCAAAGCGCACACCAGATACTCGCGCCCAACCCGGTCCTGACTGGGCATGACCGCTCCTGCTTGCACGCCCCCTTGCGGCAAGGACATCAGAAATCCCCAGGCATGGACAGGCGAGCTGGGCATATTGGCTCCAGCCGTTTTGTGGGGCGAACGAATCTGGCTGACACCACTGCTGAACCAGCGCTCCCACGGCAACAAAATCGGCTCGGGCATACGTCTGCGCACAAAGTCCCCCATGGCCGGAATCTTGCCGTACCACATCACCTCCGGGCTGGAGTCGAAATCATCCTGGCGCATCTCAATGGCTCCCTGGGCAGCTAAACCCTCTCATCTCCGCCAAACGCCACGGATTCCTGGAGCTATTGGCCACCACATCCACCACAAACTGACGACTCCCCAAAGCAAAAGACAAGCGCTGTGCCCCAGCAGACGCACCCGATACAGGCTGTGCCTTGTCCAGCAATCGCAACAACGCCCAGGCACCTGTCGCCCTCATCCCTGACCCTTCGGATTGTGGCTGTGCCTCCAGACTGACCTGACGGCCCCCGCGCGGCCCCGGCCACTGCACGCCCATGGCGACCTGCGGGCCATGGGCATAACGCAGCACCTGACCATCCACATCCAGCAGCACTTGCGACAGTTCTGCATCCAGCTGAACCGGGGTGAACGCCATATCAATACGCGGTTGATTACTGCCTGCCGGGAAGAACACGTCCCGAATCACAGTCGCACGCTGAAACGCATCCAGATAACGGAAGTTGGCCGCCGCCTGCCCATCTATGCCCGGTTTGAAACGCCAGCGCCCACCTGACATATCCACCTGGTGCATCAGATGCTCTTGAAAAAAGGCATCCATCAAGCCACCCGGCGCAAACATGCGGGCAAAATCGTTAGGTGCGACATCCTGCCTGGATTGAGCGGCGAAGGGATAACGCCCCGCAATCGCACTACGGCAAAACTGACCGATAGTGGCGTTTACCAACTGCCCCAAACTGGCTTGAGTCCGCGACGCGATCTCGGCAGAAGCACCCACCGAAAACTGATCCAGCGCATCACGTAAAGGCCCAGGCAACCGACCTGCCTCTGCCTGCAACTTGGTCAAGACATTGGACTGCGGCGGTGTACCCGCGCTGCGCAGAGCAGCATCCGAGGAGGTCAAAAAAGCATAGAACTCATCCAGCAATTCCAGGGTGCCATCAATAGGCGCTGGTGCCCCGCCACTACTGGAAGCCAGGCGGTGATAAGGCTCGAAATGCTGATCCACGATGGCCTCTACCTGCTTGGCCTGAGGCTCATTACGACGACTCCCCTCCAACCCGACCGGGCCAAACATCTGCTCCAGCGCCTGCCGGGTATCGTCCAGCCGCACTTTGGCTTGTGCCCCCAAAGAGGCCCCCTGCTGCGCATCCTCTCGCAACAGACGAGTTTGCAAAGCCACCTGCTGGACCAACTGCTTCAAGGGAGAATCGGCCATGGACAGGGTGCGGGCCAGCTGAATGTTTTCCAGCAAGCTGCCGCCTTGCAACAGGCGCAAGTCAGCCAGATACTCATCCCACACACGCACATAATCCAGCAGATACAGACGACGCAGCTCCTGGCTTGCCGCACGACGCGCCGCCTCGGACTGTCCGGCTCCCGTATCCAGCCCCAGAATCCAGCGATCATCCTCACGCATCTGCTGCAGTTCGCTGTCGATACGTGGTTCAACCACGGTCCAGTAACCCTCGTAGGTGTACAGACCGTCTATCCCTTCGGTTAACGGCTTGCCGCTGTCGCGCTTGAATACAGAGGCCGCGTAGGGCCCGGCCATGCCTGAGACCGACATAGGTATCAAACCGGGCGTGGCCGCCAGAATACGGCGCATGCGGCTGTAAGTGCGCTGCTCCAGGCTGATACGCGCCAGACGTTCTCGGCTTTGCTCAATCAAGGCTTCATTGCGCGGGAAGGGATTCAAGAGCAAGCCCGCCTGTGTCACTGCACGGACATGGCTCTCCAGCCTGTCGTATTGCGACTGGGTAAAGCCTGCCGGCAAGTCCTGCTTCAAACTACCCAGCAACCAGGTCTGTAAATGGGCCGCGTCATAACGTCGCGTGTCGTACAACATCAGATAGGCGCGCAGGGCCTCGTAGCCGTACTCCAGATCCTGCGCCTGCTCGCTACGCAACACGGTTTCGATACGACGCGCCAGCAAGGGGGCCAGCAGTTTTTCTAAGGCGCGTTGATAAACGGTATCGGCGGCGGCCTTCATCTTGTCGCCCTGATACAGGCCCATGCGCCGCTCCAGACCGGGCGCATCCAAGGGAAACTGATCGCTTTGCGGTAGCAGCGACAACATATCCAGCAAAGGCAGCAAGCCGACCGCCGGTGTGGTATCCAGCACCTGTGTTTGGTCCGCCTGTTGCTGAGCCTGCGGAACACGTCCTTCAACCTGCTCCACATAGCTGCGGTTCAACAGAAAGCTGCGACTCCAGGCCAGCCCCAGTAGCAACACACCCACCGCCACCAGACCGTAGACCAGAAAATGACGCAAGCGCACGCGGCGCTCCCAGCGCTCGTCGCGGCCTGCAACACCGGCCTCCTGAAAGATCAGCTCTTTCAGCAGCTGGGTCAGAAAATAGCTGCGGCCCTGACCGGCCACCGGCTGCGCTTGATCCGCCTGCACATCCACTTCCAGATACTCGCGCATGGAGTCCCGCACCTGATCCAGACGCACACCTCCTTGCCGACCACTGGTGAAGTACACGCCGCGCAGCAACAGTGGTGCCTCGAAGCGGGACTGGCTAAACACCTGTTCCAGAAACTCCTCCAGCACCGGCCCCAGGCGAGCAAACTGTTGTGGCAGCAGATAGGCTTCGGCACGCACGCTTTCGTTGGGCTGCTCGGCCATCACGGCCGCCAGACCACGCTCCAGGCGTTGATGCAAGGCCTCATACTCGCGCCCATAGGTATGCGACAAGGAAAATCCCGCTTCGCGCGAGCTTTCATAAGGCAAGGTGAAGCCCCAGACCTGCTCCAGCTCCTGACGATCACAATGGTCGAAATACTCCTGAAAGCCCTGGAGCAAATCCATTTTGGTGACCAGCACATAGATAGGAAACTGAATCCCCAAACGCTCGCGCAATTCGGCCAGGCGCTGGCGCAAGACCTGCGCATGATCGTGACGTTGCGCGGCCGTGCTGGACAACAAATCTGGCACGCTGATAGTCAGCAAAGTGCCATTTATCGGCTGCCTGCGGCGATAGCGCTTGAGCAGGCCCAGGAAACCACGCCATTCCTGCTCATCTCCTACCGGATCACTTTCATGCGTGGTGTAGCGTCCTGCCGTATCCAGCAGGACGGCTTCGTCAGTAAACCACCAGTCGCAATTGCGCGTGCCCCCTACACCTCGCAGCGACGTTTTTCCGTAGCGCTCCGACAAGGGAAACTGCAAGCCGGAATTGACCAGCGCCGTGGTTTTGCCCGCTCCGGGTGCCCCGATAAAGACATACCAGGGCAATTGATACACGTACTGGCGCGACAGCAAGGAGCGCAAACGTCCGCCCATATGCGAACCAAAGCGAATCCGCTTGAGCAGTTCGATGGCCTCATCAAACTGGCTTTGCAAAGGATGCGGCGTAGCCGTATTGCTCGATGCTGATGCCTTCTGCGCCGGGCGGCTTAATTGGCCTAGCAACTGCGCGTTCAAGCGGCCTTCACGCCAGCTGCGCCACAACAAGCGCAGCAACCAGAACACCACCACCACAGCCATCGCAATCCAGCGCGACAGCTCGGTTTCCAATGGCCGGGTTTGGCCAATCGCCAACAAAGGCCCCAGCAACCAGATCAGCACCAGCAGGATCAGCACACCCACAAAGGTCCAGACGCTGCGGCTGAAGACCAGACTCAAAAGACGTGTCATTGCCCGGCCTCCTTGCTCAAGGGCACAATCGTGATTTCTACCCGACGGTTTTGTGCCCGACCTTGAGCAGTACCGTTATCGGCCACAGGTGCAGCATCGGCCCGGCCTTGGGCACGCACACGTTCAGGCTGACTCAAGCGCTCCTGCAAGACGGCCTTGACTGAATCGGCACGAGCCTGCGAGAGATGAAAATTGGAAGGAAAGCGCACACTGCGTATGGGGACGTTATCGGTATAGCCATCCACCAGTACCAGGCCCGGTGCAGCTTCAACGGCATCCGCAATACGAGCAATGACAGGGAGCAGCGGCGCACGGATCTGGTCGGCTCCTGAGTCGAACAGACCGTCGCCTCGCAAGATAATGACGCTGCGATCGGCCTGATCTCGGACGGTCAGCAGGCCCTCGGCCACCTCGGGGGCCAGCAGCTCTGCCAAGGCCAAGGGTGCCTGCGGCGCAACGCCACTGGACGGCGGCTGGCCCTGTGTCTGCAAGGCCGGCAGGCGCAAAGCCACAATGTCCTCGAAAGCCCGATCAGACTGCCGGTTCAGCAACAGACTGGTACCCAGATACATCAACAAGCACAGCAGCAAGGCCACACAAACGGCCACCCAGATAGGCACAGGCAAAGGCTTGCCAACTTTCTGCGCCGGGTTGTCGCGCCAATGCGGGGACAGAGCGGCTGGTACCGTCTGCCCATACTGGCGCAAGCTCATGTACAGCCGTTGGCGCACGGTTTCCAGCTGGCTGGCGCCCTGCTCATGCACGCGATAGCGGCCTTGAAAACCCAAAGCCAGGCAAAAGTACATCAGCTCCAGCAACTGCAAATGCGCTGCCGGGCTTTGCATCAATTTATCCAAAAGCTGAAAGAACTTCTCCCCGCCCCAGGTCTCGTTGTGAAAGGTGACCAGCAAAGTGTGCGAGGACCAGACTCCGGCCTGCCCCCAAGGGGTGAGCGCAGCCGCCTCGTCCAGGGTCGTACACAGGCAGTAGCGCGCCGCCAAAATGGTTTCATTGGCCACTGGCACGGCCTGGGCGCGCAATTCAAATTGACGGATTTCAGCGACCAGCTTGGCACGCAGACCTGCCGGGTCTGCATGTCGGGCACTGCGGCGTATATCGGACACCATCACCAGCAAAGGGTTGGCGGCCTCCAGCAAGGGATTGGCCCCTTGCGCAACAAAGCGTGGCGCATCCGCCCGCGATCGGCGCTCGTCCGGGACCGGGCCGTTACTCCAGGAAACTGTCTCGTTCATAGCCATGCTCCGGATCAACGGCGTATCGCCCAAAACTCAAGTTGCAGGCCAGGAAAGTCTCCGGCCAAATGCAGGGCTAATGCGCCGTTCTGCTCCAGCTGACGCCACAGCTCGCCGCCTTTTTCCAGCTCGAAGTAGGTGAATCCTGCGTGATACGGCAAGGCTCGTGGCGCGACAGACAAAGGCTGCAAACCGATGCCCGGCAATTGCAGATGCACCAGATCGCGGATGCGTTCTACCGGCCCCAATTTCACCTGTGCCGCAAAATGCTGCCGCACGGTTTGGGCGGGCAAATCGGCCTGCACGGCCAACACAAAACCCGCCTGCCGCAAGAGCGCACGATCCGCAATCTGGGCCAGACGTACGCCCTGCCCCTTGTCCTCCAGCGCAATCGACACGGCCTGCTGCTCCAGGACCACGGACAAGGCACGGCGCAACTCCAGCACCAGCGGCAAAAAGGACTGGGCCAGATCGTCATGCTGATAGGAAGGCCAGATCAGCGGCTGACGCCCGTCCTGGGTGTAGGTAGCCAAAGCACCATGTAATTCCATCCAGGCCTGATACAGCTCGCCAGGATGTACGTGTACGCGCTGCTCCATGGCCCACAAGGCAGCCCGATAGCGATTGACCAGCTCCAGCATCATGAAGTCGGCTACATCGCCCTGCCCGCGCCCTCCCGGCCCCAGACGTTCTGCCAAAGCTTGGGCACGGGCCTGCAATAACGCCTGTACATCCGCGCTTAGAGCACTTAGCCGGGCATGGGCCTGAATGGACAAGATAGGGGGAATGAAATCCGGGTCCAACACCAGCGATCGGTCGGGTCCGCGCTCCAGAATGCGGGCCACGGGCATGGCAACACTGTCTTCATACACCTCGGATTCGGGCAGCAAAACAGGCTGCAAACGCCCCAGCTGCGACAGGCAGGGTTCAGGTGACAAACCACTGCTGTCATACAGATCCTGCTCGCTGACCACATAACGCGAACGACGCGAGCTGTGCCCATCAAACTGAATCTCTGCCCGCCCGGCCTGACGACGAGGCAGCACCAGCATCAGACGCTCGGGACGCACCACTTCGGGGGCTGTCCAGGCCACAATCTGCATCGCTCCCGGCCTGCAATCAAAGGGCGTGCCATCCGGCAACAAACCGCGCGCTTCGCGCAATGCGACACTGCCCATACTCAGGGCCTGTTCGTCCAGACTCAAGGTTTCAAAGCCCCAGCAAAACGGCTGCGCAGCCCGCCTTCCGGCGTGGGCATAGTGCTCCAGATAGCGCTCCATCTGCTGAAAATGCTGAGGCCGTAAAAACAGCCCTTCGGTCCAAATGACTTTATCCATTGAAATAATCCGTTCCACGCCCATCAATTAACGACATGAATGGCGTTCTTGCGTAATTGCAGACTGACCTGGACGGCGTCCGGGGCCGACTGCCAGAACTTGTAGATATTGGTGGTGCGCGACTCGGGCAGCGGCAACAGGACACGCCACACACTGGCATCCAGCTCGCGATACCCTACGACCACGCCAACAGCAGTGGCTTGCAAATCGCCTGGCCTTTTGAAGGTATGAGTCTGGCCGGGGCGCAGCACGATCTGCTCCACATTGAGCAGATCCGCCTGCAAGGCTTGTTGCGGGTCAGACTGCAAGGCAAAGAAGTCCCGGGATTCAAAGGTGCTGCCCGAGCGCAGCTCGAACACAAACACCTGTACCGGGGAGGGCCGACCCGTGGCATCCGGGTTGAGCTGTTCATCCGCAGTCAGAACAATCTCGTAGGGCACGGCCATGCGACTGGAGGTGGACGCACACGAGGCCAGCAAACCCAGCATCAGCAGCGAACACACACGAAGCAATCGGCGAACGGTCACGATGTCTCCTTGAATGGCAATGCGCCCCATCTAAAAGCATGAATGCGACAACTTTGTTAAGGACACGGGGTGTTTCGGTGCTTACCCTTGCGCAACAACTCTTACAAAACCGTCCGCGTCATGTCATGTGGCTGTCTTTTTCCTTTCCTAGTCTTGAGGGCAAGTACAACTTTTCTTTTTCCTGCCATGTATTTACCTGCCCGCCTGATCGTTCCGGCTCTGGCCCTTTTACTGACAGCCTGCGCCCAAACCCAGAACAAGCCAGTGGCTGTTTTCAGCCCAACTGCCGAAGCTGAACTGGAGCAAATACGCTCTGCCTTTAATGAAGGCGACTACAGCACCGTGATCCGGCAAGTGGGCCGCTCCAGCACCCTGCCTGCTGCCGCACCCAATCAATACAGCGAAGCCTTGAAACTGCAGGCCTTCAGCTTTTGCGTACGCGACTACACTTTTTTGTGTGAAGAGCGTTTCAAGCAGGCACGGGCTGTAGACCCTGGCTTTACCCTGGCCCAGGCCGAGCGCGGTCACCCCACCTGGGGCCCGGTGTATGAAAAAGTGGCAGGAGCACAGCCATGAGCACAGCTGTAGATTGGCGTTTGCAAGCAGAGTCCGGCGGAGCCCCGCGCCCTGTTCCTGAACCCGGTCTGGTCTGCGGTTCCTGGACTCAGGCTGATCTGGTTTTGCCCGATAACAATCAGACGCCGCCCGTGCTGTCTTACCTGCGTCGCCAGCACGATGTGCTGACGATTCAACGAGCTAGCGCAGACGGTCAGGTCGCCGTGAATGGCATCGAGTTGGCACTGGCACAGGTCAAGACCTTGCAGAATGGGGACCGCCTGACCTTGGGGGAAATGCACTACCGGGTGGAATCGGGAGTCAGCCCCGTCACACAGGATGAAACGCCTTTGGCAGCTGCGCCGGCGGCCGATCCTTTCGCAGATCTGCATGTTCCCGGCATGGTCCCGGTCGGTGGTCCCATGCCTGCGCCCTCGGACAAGCACCCCTTCGATACAGCAGCCAAACCAGCCAGCTCACCCAGCACCGACAGCACCATTCCGGCAGCCAGTTGGCAGCCAGAGTTGGGTCGCGCCCCGGAGTGGGTCAGCACCTTGTCCGATAAGGAAAATGAGTTCGATCTTTTGCAGGGAATGCGTCAGGCCTAAGCCTTAGCTGCGCGGATCTTGCCAATCTGGACGGCTGTCCAGAAACAGGCACAGATCCGCTTTGTCCTGTGTGCCGGGCCGGCCCAGCCAGGTTTCCTGACCCAGGCCCAAGCCCGCCCCCAAACCCAGATCAGGCTGTTCGCTGGCTTGCAGCACCAGTTGCAACTGAACCGACCACTCCAAGCCCAGATACAAAGCCAGGCAATAGCGCAATTGCCGCCAGGCCGGACGACCTGGCAAGAAGCGGCCATAGTCCTGCCGACTCAAAGGGCCAATCCGTATTCGTATGGTTTGCTGCACGTCCAGAATACGTGCACCCAGAACGGAATTTTTCCCTAGCCCCGAACAACTGCGACCCAGGCTGACCTGGGTTTGATCATCTAGCGACACCCACACAGGCACGTTCTGCTGAATGCTGACGGGCAATTGGAAATAGCTGGCCAGAAGCGATTGCAGAGCAGGCGCACTACGGGTTTGAGACGCCAGCGCGGGTGCCTGAAAATGGACCGCATGGTCGCTCATGGGAGCCGATTCGCTCGGGCTCCCGACTCCGGCCAGGCTGGCCAGCCAGCGCGTAAAACCATCCTGATCATGTTCCAGATCACAAACCGCTTGCGCTTGTGCCCAGGCTCTGAAAAACAGTAAAAAAAGACGGTGGTGAAACTGGTCCAGAAAGGCCACACCAGCACGGTCACCAAAGTTGCGACTACGCTGAAAAAAGTACTCCGTCATGTGCAGCGGCAAAGGGCCATTGGGCCCCCACAAACCAAAGCCCTGCACATCCAGATGCAGTTGTTCATCGTCCCAACGAGCGGTTTGCACACTGGAGGCCGCAAAAGCCAAACTAGGCGGCTGGCCTACCCGCACATTTTCTTGGCGAGGCGTAGGCGCGGTTCCCAAACGAGGTTGGCCCTGGGCGGCTTGCAAGGCATCGACGGCCCGCAAAACCCGAAACAGATCATGGCCATAAGGCCATTGCTGAATGATACGGCCCAGCTCTTCCAAAGAAGCCTGGGGCTTTAGCTGTTCCTGCTCGGCCCGGTTCACAGCACCGCCCGCGTACCTGCTTGCGGCCCCCACGCTCCCAGTTCCACCCCTGTCTCGGAACGAAACTGGGTAGAGACAAAACTGTTCAGGCTGACATGACGAGCCAGATAACGACTGAGCACGGCGGCCAGAACAAAAGGACGACCGCCGGGAAAACCGCTTTGGTCCAGCGTGACCTCAAAATGCACGCCACGCGCCATCACCAAGGGCCCTGGCACCGGCATGGCCCTCTGCACAGGCCGCGCCTGCACCGCCACAATGGAGGCCAATTGACGCAAGGCACCGGCATCCGCGCTGTCCACATGCGGGGCCAGCAAGGCACGCCAGCGACCTGCTGCCTGCTTAGGGTCGGACTGGGCCACACCCAACTGGGCCAGACTCATCTGCGAAATCAAGTCCCAGGCCTGACGGCCGCCGGTTGATGCGGCTCGCGGACGGGTCAACCCTCCCAATAAACTGACACCGGCCACGGGCGCCGAGACTTGCAGGCTGAAGTCAGACTCGGGCGAGCGCGGCAGCAGCAAGGGCAAATCACGGTTGCTGCACCAGGCTGTGACACTGATCTGACTCATGCCGAAAAACTCGGACTGCTCGTGCTGATTCACCAGCGATAAATACACTTCGCTACCGCCATAACTGCTGCGGCCACCCCAGCGTTTCTGGGTATCAGACACGACACGCGGTTCGCGTCGCACAGTGTAGTAACTGCCATAGCGTCCTGCATCCTGCGCCGTGCTGGCATACAAGGGTCGAAACAGCACATCGTCTGTTCCTTGTCGGCCATGTCCTTGCACTTGCTCCATCAAGCAAACTTCAAAGTCCATGGGACGCGTTCTGTCCATGACCACATGATGATCTGTTGCCTGTGGGCGCAAGGCCATGCGTTCACTGCGTCGACGAAATAAATTCACGACAGGCGTGCAATACAAACGCACATGGCCAGGGCCAACGCGTGCCGCCAGATCGGGCCAAGCCTGCTTAAGGACAATATGCAGGCTCCAGCGGCGGCTTTTTCGCTCCTGCGCACGTCCTCTGGCGATAGCTGCTTGCAGACCACGCAGCCGTACAAAAGCAAAACGGCCCGGCAAGGCGAAATACTCCCGCAGCAAGCGATGGCCGGAGAACTCGTGAGACACCATGGGCAAGATGGCTTGATCATCTTCCAGGCCATCGTGTGTCAGACAAGCAGACGTAGCCAGGAATTGTGGGGCCTCGTCCTCCATTTGGATGAACACCCCCAACGCCTGCCGCAGCAAGGCATCCAGCAGCAAGCTGCTGTCAGATTCCGGGCCGTCCAGATGCAGGCTAAGCTCATCCAGAGCCAGCTCCTCCAGTGTCAAACCGCCATGCACCGTGAAGTCCAGTTTCAAGGCCGAACGAGCTTGCGCGGCCTGCCGGCTACCTAAAGCCGCCAGGGGCAGATCAGCTGCTACATCGCCTAAACGTACCTGCGACAAGCTCATGGGCCACAAGTCCACGGCATGGCAAGTAGAAAACTCGCAGGCGGTTTGTTCTCCGGCCGGAATACGGGAGCGCAAGGCGGTGTGGCGCGGCATGGTAAAGCCTTTGGCCAGAGCACCTTCGCTCATGCTGGGACGAAACTGCACCAGTCCCATGCTGGGGGTGGGCATCAACCAGGAAGGCTGAATCACATCCAGCAACTGCTGGCTAAGACGGGGAAATTCCGCGTCCATCTTCATCTGAATGCGAGCCGTCAGAAAGCTGAATCCTTCCAGCAGACGCTCGACATACGGGTCAGCCACCGCCGTATCGTGCACGCCCAGACGGGCCGCCACTTTGGGGTAGGCTTGCGCAAACTCGGCTCCCAGCTCGCGCAGGTAAGCCAATTCACGGTTGTAGTAATGCAGCAGCTCCGGATTCATCCCGACGCGTAACTCTCTTCAAGGTCCAACTGCCCGCTTTCCAGATCAATACTGGTGCGCAGCAAGAATTCCTGCGGATACGGCTCGCACCAGACATGGCCCTGAATACGCAGGCTCAAGACGTTATGCAAATCGCGCTGAGCCCTGTGATCCAGACAATGCACTTGTAAGGTATCGGGCAAAATGCGAGGCTCGAAATGCAGGATGGCGGTACGCAGCGCTTCTTCCACATCCAGCCACTCCACCTCGCTCATGGTCTTGCCTGCCAGCGGGCTCATGCCGTAGTTCAGGCAGGAGCGGCGCACATGAGCCAAGGCCTGCATCAAGGGAGTAGCGCCCTGATTGGGTGTATTGAGCAAATGACCCAGATCGCGCAATACCGCCTGACGCATCTGGTACTGGCTCATGGGCTGAGGAGGCTCCCAGGTTTGATCGGGCCGCTCGTCGGTCAGCCTGTCCAGCAGACAAGGTTGCAAGCGATCCGCCTGGCCGCGCATCAGCGCGGCCCCGCGGCGTCCCGGTAAGCGAAAGCGGTCCATAGCGGCCCTGCCTGAAAACCCAAGCCCGATCAGGCTTCTTTGTTCTGCTTGATGTCCCAGGCCACCAGCGTTTCAGCACCTTTGCTGCCGCGGTCGGACTGTTCCCAGTACTGCTGTTTGACGCGTGCGGCCTGGAAGGAGTAATTGACCATTACGCTTTCCACATCGCGCTCGGCATTGAGCTGAACCGAAGTCACCAGCACTTCTTCCAGGGTGATTTTGGAGTATTCCACCTGCTCGCCACCGGCCTTGCACACCGACAGCTCCACCTTGCCCAGGTGCTTGCCGCTGGCGCAGTGCTTCATCACGGCAGGCGCAGCCTTGTCGATGCGGGCGACCACATGCAGATCGTTGAAATTGGCCTTGCCCTGGCCACCGCCACCGCCCGAGCTCATGCTACCCGGTTGCGAGGCACCCCACGAAAAGGACTGGATATCGGTCCAATCCTTGTGGTTGGAGTCTTTGGATTCGCCATTGGCGCCTTCAATTTTCATGAACATATCAACAGACACGCTTTTCTCCTTGGAGGTCGAATAAGGCCATCAAAAGGCCAGGGTGGGAATCAGTTCTGCTCGCCTTTCAGTGACGGCAAGCGGGACACCAGGCGCAGGGAAACCGTCAGGCCTTCCAGCTGGTAGTGCGGGCGCAAGAAGAACTTGGCAGCGTAATAACCGGGGTTGTCCGGTACTTCCTGCACCGAGACTTCGGCGGCAGCCAGCGGCTTGCGTGCCTTGGTTTCCTGCGAAGAGTTGGTCGGGTCGCCGTCCACGTAATTCATGATCCAGCTGTTCAGCCAACGTTCCATATCGTCGCGCTCGCGAAAGGAACCGATCTTGTCGCGCACAATGCACTTCAGGTAATGCGCGAAACGGCAGCAGGCAAACAGATACGGCAAGCGCGCAGCCAAACGGGCATTGGCGGTAGCGTCTGCGTCGTAGTACTCCTGGGGCTTCTGCAAGGACTGGGCGCCGATAAAGGCCGCAAAATCGGAGTTTTTGCGGTGTACCAAGGGCATGAATCCGTTCTTGGCCAGCTCGGCCTCGCGGCGGTCGCTGATGGCAATTTCCGTGGGGCATTTGATGTCCACACCGCCATCGTCCGTGGGGAAGGTATGGCAAGGCAGGTTCTCGACTGCACCGCCCGACTCCACTCCGCGAATTGCCGTGCACCAGCCAAAATGCTTGAAGGATCGGTTGATATTGACCGCCATGGCGTAGGCCGAGTTGGCCCAGGTGTAGCGGTCGTGGCTGGCTCCGTCGGTGTCTTCCTCGAAGTCGAACTCATCAACCGGGTTGGTACGTGCGCCATAGGGCAAGCGCGCCAGAAAACGCGGCATGGCCAGGCCCAGATAACGGGCATCATCAGATTCGCGCAGGCTTTGCCAGGCGGCGTACTCGGTATTGGAAAAAATCTTGGTCAGATCACGCGGATTGGCCAACTCCTGCCAGGATTCCATCTGCATCACGGACGGCGCAGCACCGGCGATAAAGGGGCTATGCGCGGCAGCGCCGATACGAGCCAGCTCACCCAGCATTTCCACATCAGGCGGGCTGTGGTCAAAGTGATAATCCCCCACCAGGCAACCAAAGGGTTCGCCACCAAACTGGCCGTATTCCTGTTCGTACACTTTCTTGAACAAGGGACTTTGATCCCAAGCCACCCCTTTGTAGCGCTTCAGGTTGCGCGCCAATTCCTTCTTGGTGGCAGGCATCACACGGATACGCAGCAACTCATCAGTTTCGGTATTGCTGACCAGATGGTGCAGGCCCCGCCATGCCCCTTCCAGGCGCTGAAATTCGGGGTGATGCAGGATGTGATTGATCTGCTCGGTCATCTTCTGATCGATCTGGGCAATCACTGCCTGAATGGTTTGATAAGCGTCGTCGCTCAAGGTCACGGACTGGTCCAACGCCTGCTCGGCCAGCGTGGTGACGGCAAATTCAACCGCCTGCTGGGCCTGCTCGGTTTTGGGACGAAACTCCTGCTGCAACAGGCTGGACAGTTCATCCAATTGGGCCGTATCGCGAGTGGCGGTCAAGGTCTGGGTGGAAGTCATGGGGCGGGCTCCTTATGCTTTGGGCTCGTTGTCCTGATCGGGCTGGGACTCGTCCATCGTCAGGGCCTGGGGCGGGCGGCCAGCCAGGGCGCGCAAGAGTTCGGGCTGCTGCAGGAGACGGGACAAGAGTTCTTCCGCCCCGCTTTTGCCATCCATATAAGTCAGCAAATTCGCCAGCTGGGTACGAGCTTCCAGCAAGCGGGCCAGAGGTTCGATCTGACGGGCCAGTTCAGCCGGGGAGAAGCTGTCCATGGAATCAAAAGACACTTCCACTCCCAGCACGCCATCGCCCTTCAGGCTGTTGGGAACCTGCATGTTCAGCTTGGGTGCGATGGACTTCATGCGGTCATCGAAGTTGTCCACGTCGATTTCCATAAACTTGCGCTCGCCCAGCTCCGGCTGGCTCTCCGTGTTGTGCCCGGCCAGATCCGCCAGCACACCCATCACGAAAGGCAGTTGCACACGATGCTCGGCGCCGTACAGTTCAACGTCGTACTCAATTTGCACACGCGGAGCCCGATTGCGCCCAAGGAATTTCTGGCCGCTGCCAGAATTGGATTTCACAGACATCAGGTCTTCTCCAGTTGATTTATGGAATTAAGAAGCGGCTGTCGCCACTTCGGATCGAGGCATGAAAACCTGGATCTGATCCCAGGCACCGGGAGCCAGGTCACGAATCAGCTCGTGAAAACCCATGGGCACCAGTTGCTGGGCACGACGCAGCAGCAAAGGGGCAGGATGGCTGGGTTCGTGCTGTTCGAAATACGCCACCAGCTTGTCCAGCAACAACACCACCTCTTCGCGGGATGAAACATGCAGGTTTTGCCAGCCCGCCAAGCCCATCACCGGCGGTACCTGATTAGCAGGCTGCGGCGACACGGAAATGGTGGAGTGACTTTCCTGCACATGCTCGGGAGCAGAAGGGGTAGACAGTGAAGTCGCCGCATCCAGCACCGCGCAGGCAGCCTCCACGGTGTCCCAGGCTCCGTCCAGACGCACGGACCACTCAGCATCCAGATGGCGATGCACCAAGGCCTCCAGTTCCTGGCGGAACTGACGCAAACGGCTCAAGGCCACGGTCTGGCTTTGGCCGGCGGCAAAGGCACGGCGCAACTCGTCGACCAGACGGTCACGACCCGGAAGGCCGCTATCTTTCTGACTGCCATCCAGCACATAGCCGACTTCACGTAAATTCAGTTGACGATGCCCCAGGCTGACCACGGGAGCCTCACGCATCAGGCGACCCAGACCATCAATAGCCGACAGCCCGGCCAGCGCATTGACGCGCGGCAAGGGGTCCAGCTCGCCATCGTCGTGCAGACGCGGATGAACGTGCTCCCAGCCTTGTTGCAGGGCGCTGAGCAGCCAGTCGCACACTTCCACCAAAGCGGGCAGCCCACCTGTCTGCAAACGCGCCTGGGCCAGCACCACCAGCAAGCGAATATCTGCCGAGCGGTCCAGCAAATCCTGCACCAGGCGCACGATGCGCGTCCATTCCGGCACCTGGGCCGGAATGATGGTTTGGCCAAACTGCTGCTCGCCCTGTACTTGCAAAGCCTGCATCAAGGCCAGAAAGTCTGCCTCGTATTCCAGGTTCTCGCCGTAGTGGGCGTTTTCGGGAGCCAAAATCCAGGCTGGCTGCCACTGCTCCTGTATTCCTTCGACCATAGCTGTCGTCTCGGATAACTGATCACGGAGCCAGTCTAGGAACTGAAGGTGACACCTTTTTGACGAAAATTTTTCCTTACTTATTTTGCAAAATGGATGTATTTACGCTCTTTTTGAAGCAAATAAAGCAAAAGCGCCACCCGCAGGCAGCGCTTTTCAAAGGAAAAAAACTGGCGAGAAGCTAGTCGTCCAACCCCTGCTCCTGTCGCCAGTGCTGGTAGCGTTGCTCCAGAACCGGCCGCAAGGTTTCGTAGCTGTCCCAATCGTCAGGCACGTGATAGATGGATGGCAAAACCTCGTCGTCCAGCGTATCCACGTAATCATCCAGATACAGCTCGTCGTAGTAAAAGTCGCTAAAGGCTTTGCCCTGCTCGGACATGTCTTCGCTGACCAGCACATCGTCGCAACACTCTTGCAGCAGTTGCGAGCCTTTGATCATGTGATCACGGCACTGGCGCACCTCGTTGGGGTAGCGGTCCATAAAAGCATTGGCCAGCAGGCCTTTTTCCACCAGCCAGGCCAGATACATGCCGATGTGCGTGCGACCACCTTGCGGGCCCAGATCAGAGGGGTAGTCCCCGCCCACATGCCAGTCCACAGCGTCATATTTAACGGGATCAGTGTGCGTTTTCAATGTCGTACCTCCGTAGGTATGCGTATGTTCTTGGGAAGTGGCTGCTTGGGTGCATTCTTGCCAATCAACTCTGCGCCCTTGCTCTCCATTGCCTTGTCCTTGGCCTTCTGGGTTGCGGAGCGGCGCGCTCCCCCGCTCTTGACTTCGACCGCCCGGATTTTGCCCGTGTTCTTGTCCTTGATCAGTATATCGATCACACGGCGGGTCAATGGGGTTTTTGCAGACACCTGCGTGCCCATGACCTCGTGGCCTTCCTGCTTCAGCTCGGCCTCGACCTCGCGCTCTCGCTGCGCACCCCGACGCCGGTTGCGTTTCAGCTGTGCCCGCTTGGCTTCGCGTGCCGCATCCGGCCCACTGCCCGACACACCCTTGCCGCCTTTACCGGCGCCGCCCCCGGCACCACCGCCACCTAGCAACAGCACTTTGAACTGGCTGGGCACTACCCGCATGCCCACCGTATTCACCGTGTTCTGCATGCTCAAGCTAGTCAGACGGGTCGCCGGGATTCCCTTCCACAGCACATTAGGCACACAGGTAATGGAGCGCGAACGCGACATCACGGTTTGCGAGATCAAGCCCAAAGCCACACCCGGATTGTCACCATTACTCAAGGGTATCGTTGTGAGCAAGTTATGGGCAGGCCCACCCTGCAACAGGATGTTCCAGGCATTGGGAATACCCATCAGGCCCGTCGCAAAATTCGGGTAAGGAATCGGCAACAGAGCCGGTGGTGTCTTGCAGATGTCGGGGAAGGCAATATCCATGCCGCCCCGTTGGCAATTGGCAAACATCAGGGCTCCTTATTCAAGATTCATGTGACGCGCGGTCCAGCTCTCAGACTCGTGCAAGGCCGGGTCATTGGGCAGGCAGCCTGCGGCCTGTTCTTGCCCGGCCTTGTCCAGCAAGCAACGATGAAACTGGGTGCGCTCAAAATGTGCGCCATCCCAGCGAGCACGACGGCAATCTGCATACGAGAAATCCGCATAGCGCAGTTGGCTATGCTCGAAACGGGCCTGCTCCAACACTGCCTGCGCGAAGTAGGCCTGCTGCAAAAAAGAGCCACGAAAATCTGCCTCGGGAGCGTGGGCTTGAGCCCACAGACTTTGTGTCAGATCCGCCTCCCGAATCTGCAGTCCTTGAGCCTGTGCCTGAACAAATAAAGCCTGCTTGGCTTGGACCTTGTTCAGCACGGCCTGATTCAAGATGGCAGACTTGAAATTGGTGCCGCAAAGACGAGCGTGGCTTAGATCCGCTTGAGTAAAGTCGGACTCCATCAAGACACTGCCGCTGAAATCCAGCCACGACAGGTCCATGCCCTGGAAATTGCAGGTTTTGGCCGTCACCCTGTGCCAGCGACTACCGGCCAGAGTGCTGCCCCGCCAATCCAGTTCGGTGACCACCACATCTTCCAGACGGGTCGACTGCAAGGACAAGCCCCCTGCGCCGCAGCCAGTCCAAGTGCAGCGCTGCAAAAGAGCTTGGTCGAAGTTGCCCGATTGCAAGATGCATTGCGCCCAGTGAGTGTCGCTCCAGGCTCCGCCTTGCCAGATAGCGCCCTGTAAATCACAGTCCTGCCACATCACCTCACTGGCCTGGACATGCTTGCAAGACAGGTCGGCAAGCACGCACTCCATGAAGACACAGCCATCCAGCACACTGGCGTCCAGTACTGCTCCGCTCAAGTCACATTGATGAAAGCGGCTACCCGCCAGATTGACACCCAAGGCTTGCACACGCGGCAGGCGGCAAGCGATGAACACCGCTCCTGAATAATCGCCCGGTGGCAAGTACAGATCTCTGAAATCCAGCCCCAGCAAAGGCTCGCCTTGCCGAATACGCAAACGCAAAGCATGGGCGTCCATCAGGCTTGTCCCCCGGCCGGGTCGCGACGTGCCGTGCGTAAATACAGATTGCGGCTGCGGGTACGCGCATCCGTTTGCAAACCCATCAAATCAGCGCGAAAGAAGTTCACGGTATCCAACATCGTGCCTTGAACATTCGCGCCCCCGGCCAGGCTATTGCTCATATCCACCTTGTTCATGATGGCTTGGCTAAAGTCAGTCTCGATCAGAATGCAGTCACTTAGGCGGGCCTGCGTCCATTGCGACCCCTGGAGATTGGCACCGGATAAATCACAGCGAATCAGTTGGGCCTGTTCAAAACAGGATTGCGACAAGTCCAGCCCACGCAAATTGCTTTCTTCCAAGCGGGCACCGCGCCAGTCTGACCCCGGCATGTCCACGCCGGACACCACGCTTTGACGCCAGCGGCTGTCACGGCAATCGAGCACACCGTCCAACAGACCCAGCAGCCAGGACGTGTCCTCCAGGCTGGAGCCCCTCAAGGACAGGTCCCGCAGATCACAGTCCAGCCAAGCGCATTGCTGCAACTGGCAATCCAGATAAGACAATTCGGACAAGCGCGAGCGCATCAAATATTGCACGCTATTTAATTGCGAGGTCTCGAAGGTGCAGCGCAGCAAGTCCACATCCAGCCACTCCTGCTCCTGAAGGTTCGACTGCTGGAACAAGACATCCTGCCAACTGGACTCGCGCGGCTGCCATCGGGCCGCCTGCACCTGACGAAACTGTACGGATTGCAGTACTGCCGCACTGAAATCCACATCATCCAATTGGGATTGATTGAATTGAACCTGCTCCAATCGCGCCCGCACAAATGTGGCTCCCGAGCAATCAGCTCCTGCAAACGTGCCTTGCCGTAGAACCGCATCGTTAAAGCAGGTGCCAACACAGCGCACCCCGGAGAAATCGAAGTCCTGCAAATGCAAACCGCTCAAGTCCAGGCCAGACAGATTGCGAGTTCCGGCCAGAATCAACTCCACTCGCCTGCGCAAACGCTGCTGACGCAGATCAGAGGCAACAGGCGGTGCAGGGGCATAAGCTTGCATCGCACGTCTGGCCTGCTCCATGGGTTTGGATAGCAAGCCGGACACAGGGGCTTGATCGCTGGCTGTGGCATCCAGCTCGCACAACATGCGCTGTGTATCACGAGCCGTCACACGAGTGCCGGCCTGATCCTGAAATGGAGATTCACGCTGCAAGTCCTGCACTTTCGCCATGCCCTCTTCCATCTGCTGACGCGCATCCCATTGCTGGCGATTGGCTTGGCGCACTTCCTGCACCCAATCCGTTCGGTCCACATCCATAGGTTTGGGAGGCCCAGCCTGCGCCAAGGAAAACAGCTCGTTCTGCCAAGCCGGGTGCTCCTGTGCCGCGTCCTGCGCCCAGCGCTCCAGGCGCATCCGCATGGTCAGGGACAAGGGGTCGTCTGCGCTAGTCTGAAAATCATCCAAAGGTGCGCAGCAGTCAGCGGGTAGCAAATCCTGGTCGCGCAAGGCAAATAATCCGGCTTGATCGCCTTCACTACGCAAGCGCAGCACTTGCTCGTAATGGTCCTGGCCACGCGCTTGCCCCAAGGGCTCCAGGGCAGGCATTAATAAGTTCACATCTTGCGCCTGCGCGTCCTGAACCGGCACGCTCCCTTGGTACAGCAAGAGCATGTGGCCTAAATCAGGGAAGAACCAAACGGTGGTGTGCCGCAGGTCCAGCTTTTGCAGACCAGGTAGACGACGATCCTGATACCAGCAGATCACCTCCCACTGCGGCAAGCTGCCACTCCACCGGGGTCGCTGAGCGTGCAGATGGTGTAGTTCCCAAGAACTGTCTGCGGGCCAATGACCTTGCTCACGCCACCACTGGTCCGGTTCAGCAGCATTGAAAAAATGTGGGTCCAGGCTGTCCAGCATCATGCCTGGATCGCCTTGCTGCCAGGCGGGGTCATAACGGCCCGCCAAACGAAAGCGACGTGGTCGCAAAGGCGATACCGGCCCCAAACCCGCTGGACGGCCCTGCTGGCCAGAACGGTGCAAACGCCCTTCCCAAGGCTCTACCTGCGGCAAGCAAAGCGGTTCGCCCGGACTGGCTGCTTCCATTCCCATGCCGGCGGGATTATCGGGATACTGCGGCCCGCCCCAGCTACGGCTGCCATCCAAAGGCACGCGGGTAAAAGGCTCTGCCTCCCCCGGTCTGCCTTGCCGCCACTGACGTTGCCCAAATACAGCCAGCTGCTTTTCTATCGGGCCGACACGTGCCTGTACTGCCAGTTGGGATACCGGCTCACCACCAGGAGCGCAGGCATGGCCAGAGACCAGAAACTCTGCACAAGGTTTGGGCAAGGCCAGATCCAGCACATCGTCGTCCTGCATCAGGCCGGATACGCTTTGCCACATACGTGCATCGGTGCTCAAGACATGCGGGGCATCCATGGAGCACCAGGCCTGTACCGACACGCTTAGCGCGTGTTGTCCGCGCCAGCTCCAGGGGCGTGCCAAAACACCCAAGCGCAAGGGCTTTACGATGCGCATGGGACTTGTCCTTTGGGAGAGCACGAGCAGGACTGACTTGGAGCAGGAGCACTGCCTGACTGCTCCGGACCCGCGTGTGCGTCATCCCCGATCAACTGCGAAGCCAGCGCCACCATCAATCAATCCCCATAGGAGTTGGCGGCGGGTTTCAGCTGCAAGGTCACCTGTTCACGGTTCAGAGCACACAGCTGATCATTGGCCGGATCGCACAGTACGCTGACCCAATTACCCGGTTTGAATCGCTTGTTCAGTTCGGGCTGCACCAGCACATCCACATGGGTTTTCTGACCATCCACGTCCAGGCCCAGGCGCACTAGCGGATAAGCAGATTTGAAGACTTCTGGCAGCAGCTCGTCCTGAGAGACGATCATTGCCTGTTGGGGGACGACTTCGGCACGATGCAGACGCTGATACAAGAGCTCTTCAGGACGAGCACGCCAATAGCGCGTAAAACCCCTATACCCAGCCACAAAACCACCCACTGCGATCAACATGGGCAAGATGACCAGATAAGGCAGCCAATCCCGCCACTCCAGAGCAATACCAATCGAAATCATGATGGCTCCCATCAAAGCGCTGAAAGCCATCCATATAATCTGTCCCAGCATCGTCGCGGACGTCCTTAAAAAAAGATGTGCAAGCCGGACTTGGCCAAACGCAGAGCCGAACTGCCGACGCGCACCGCCTGCTTGCCCAGATACACCGCACTGGTCTTGATCGCGGCGTAGGCTTTCTCGTCCTTGAAGGCCGAGTGGTCCATCTTCATGACGGCAGCCTGGAAATTGACCAGATAGCCCTGCGCCCGAATACCCCAGGCATCCAGCGAGGAAATCGTGCCGTTCAGGCGGAACCCCGTCACTTTTTCGGTATGCGGAATCCACCATTTTTCAATACCTGTGACATTCACCTTCCAGCTAGGCGTGGTGATGTTCACGCCCGCTGCGGCGGTAATGTCCACAGGACCGGAAATGCTTTTGGTCAGATTGCCGGTCAGGGTGTCGGTGACATTGCCGGTGGTGGTCAGGTCCACATCACCTGTAATGGTTTCTTTGACATCGCCAGTCACGGTGTAATCCACCGCGCCGGTAATCGTGCGGGTGTAATCGCCGGTTTGGGTGGAGTTGCGAGTGCCGGTGATGGAATCCGTGACATCGCCCGTGACCGTATGAGTGACCTCGCCGGTGATGGTTCGGGTCAAATCGCCGGTCAAGGTGTCGGTGACATTGCCCGTCACGGTACGCGTCACATCACCGGTATGAGTTCGGGTCTGCTCGCCTTCTATGGTTTCAACCAGATCCCCGATGACCGTACGTACGACGCCGCTATTAAATGTCTCGGTTTCCAGATCCTGCACCGTTGTCGTGCGGGTTGCCATGACGCTCAAGGTATCGTGGCCTGTGACCACAGTAGTCCGGTTACCGTCGACGGTATGGGTTTCATCACCCTCGACTTCCGTATCCAGATTGCGCTCGGCATGCAGCCAGATACGCTCCTGCCCGGCTCTGTCCTCGAACATGAAGGCGTTGGCGTTGCTGGGATCACCGTCTTTGGAACGGCTTAGAAAGCCGCTTTGTGTGGCATTGTCCGGAAGGTTCCAGGGCGGCATATTACTGGCGTTATACACGCGACCGACGGCAATGGGCCGGTCCGGGTCACCCCCCAGAAAATCCACAATCACTTCGTCGCCCACTCGGGGCAGCTGAATGCCACCAAAGCCGCCACCTGCCCACGGGCTGGAGACTCGCAGCCAGCAGGAGCTGTTTTCATTGGCCTGCCCGTAGCGATCCCACAAAAACTGAACCTTGATGCGACCATATTGATCGGTCCACAGTTGCTCGCCGCTCTTGCCCACCACCTTGGCGGTTTGCGGGCCGTAGGTACGCGGAATAGGTGTACGTCGCAACGGGCGATACGGCTGGCTGGACGGGATCACCAGAAAATCGATGAAGTAGTGGCTGGCCATGCCGCTCTCGCCGGTATGGCCTACATCCAGAAAGTCGTAATCGACCTGCGTCACCAGATAGTCGCGGTTGTCCTCGGGGCGCGGATGATTGCGTACGGACAGCAAATAACCCGGCGCGACACCACGCGCATTAGTCTGGGCTTGAGCCTGGCTACGTACTGCCTGCAAGGCTTCCAGCCGCAAGCGGGAGTAATGTTCACCATGTTGAGGCTCGGTGTAGCCACCCGCCCATTCGTAGACTTCCAGATCACCCAAGGCGTGCTCAGCTGGGTTGCTGCGCGTGGCGTCCAGGCTGGCTCCCGGCTTGCAATAGTCGTAGTCAGCGGTCGCGTAGCGGCCCGGAGTGACTTGCTCATACGGGTGCCAGGCATGGATATGCTCAACATCGGGATGCGCTACCCGATCGGGGGAAACAAAGGGCAGCTCAGAAAGCCAGGGCGCAGCCGCATGTTGACCCACATCGTCGGCCATCACCAAGGTATGGGCGCCATTACGATGCTCAAACCAGTAGTAAATCCCCTCGCGCTCCATCAAGCGGCTAACAAACTGAAAGTCGCTTTCCTGATACTGAACGCAATAGGTTTGACGCGGATAGTCCTGCGTCAGGCGCGACTCCCAGGCAAAGGGGTAGCGGCCCAGCACATCCTGCAAAACCTCGGGCACGGTCTTTTCCTGAAAGATCCGGCTGTCCATGTTCTGGCTCAAGAACCAGAGCCAAGGGCGCAAGGTGGCCCGATACGTGTAGAAGCGGTCGCTGCGGCCGGTTTTACCCATCAGGCGAAATGCGCTGATACGACCATCCAGAAAGCGCGGCACTGCAAAAGGTGTTTTGATTTCCAGGCTCAGGGACTCGCCCAGCAAGCTGCGCAAATCCAGCAAGGGGGTATTGCAGACCACATCCACCTGCAATTCAAAAGGCTGGGACAAGGCTTCCCGACCTTGCAGAGCCTGAAATAGCAAGACTTCCGGCCCCAACGGGCTATGCACTTGTACAAGGCGTTCTGTCAGCATGCTTACCCCATATGGATTTGGTCAGCGTCGACTTTGACCAGCTCGCGCGCAGTCATCAAGGTATGGCGGGCATGCAAACGCATTTGATGCTGGGCCTGCACATCCATGCGGCCCCCACGCCAACGCTCCTCTTTTTCAGTCAGACGAAATACGTGATTGCACACTTGGGACAGGCGATCCGCCACGGTTTCCTGCACGCGCGACAAAATCCGCAGCGTGCCTGCGGTCAGGCTCATCTCCCGGCCAGACTGGCGCAAATGTCCACCTGCCTGCAAAGTCAGGTCCGCCTCGGACTGGATAAGTACCCCACCCTGGGCCGCCTGCACATGCAAGCCCTGCTCGGCGATCAGATGCAAAGCCCCGCCCTCGGGTCGCTCCAGCACGGCGAACACATAGGCCTGCTCGCCATCGGCACCGCCTACCCAGACCTTGTCGCCCACTTGCGGCTGCACCAGGCAACTGACGGCCTGCGGCACAATCCAGCAGCGCTCGCCGCAGTCGACTTCAAACTGCCCCGACTCCAGACGAGCCTTGACCCGTCCCTGCCAGAACATGGGGGGAACGTGCAGGCTGGACACCATGCGCGAGGGCAATCCCATACATCCTCCGTGTGAGCTGTTCAACACAATGAAAAGGACTATGGCCCGAGCCCATGTCTACTCTATGACAACAACAAAACTTTACTTTTTTGACATTTAGCGGGTTTTAAGCAAATTTGCTTACACGTATTGTGCTATTGCCCACCGATGCGGGGGACGCCCCAATAAAAAAGCCGCCCGAAGGCGGCTTTGTCCAGCAACGATAGAAACAGCAGCAGATCGGAAATTATGTCCGCTCGAAAATCCCGGCGGCTCCCATGCCTGTACCGATACACATGGTGAGCATGCCGTATTTCAGCTGACGACGCTGCAAGGCATGAACCACGGTGGCGGCACGCATGGCACCAGTCGCACCCAGAGGGTGACCCATGGCAATAGCACCACCCAGCGGATTGACGCGCTCGGGGTCCAGGCCCAAATCACGAATCACGGCTAGAGATTGAGCAGCAAAGGCTTCGTTCAGCTCGATCCAGTCCATCTGGTCTTGCTTCAGGCCAGCCAAGGCCAGCGCATGAGGCACGGCTTCTTTAGGACCGATACCCATGATTGCTGGCGGCACACCACGGACCGAGAAAGTCACGAAACGGGCCAGCGGAGTCAGATTGTGCTCGCGCAAGGCGCGTTCGGAAACAACCAGCAAGGCACCTGCCCCGTCCGAAGTCTGCGAACTGTTGCCGGCCGTGACCGAGCCACGCGCCGCAAATACGGGGCGCAGCTTGCCCAGCACTTCCAGGCTGGTATCAGGGCGTGGACCCTCGTCACGATCAACCACTTGAGTTTTGACGGAGATTTCCTGCGTGCTCAGGTTGGGTTGACGACGTGTCACCGTCACAGGCAGAACTTCGCCCGTGAACTCGCCCGATTCCCACGCCTTGACGGCTTTCTGGTGCGAGGCCAAGGCAAACGCGTCCTGATCTTCACGGGAGACTTTCCACTGACGCGCTACTTCTTCAGCGGTCAGACCCATGCCGTAAGCGATCCCGTAGTTCTCGTCCGAAGTGAAAATCTCGGGGCTGAACGTGGTATTCACGCCCATCACCGGCACCTGACTCATGGATTCCACACCCGAAGCCACGATAATGTCTGCCTGGCCCGTACGGATACGGTCAGCAGCAATCGCAATGGCGCTCAAACCCGAGGCGCAGAAGCGGTTGACGGTCATCCCGGCCACGGTATGCGGCAGGCCTGCCAGCAAGGCAGAAATACGCGCAACGTTAAAACCTTGCGGGCCTTCAGGCAGGGCGCAACCAGCCACCACTTCTTCAATGGCGGCAGGGTCCAGTTTGGGCACATCGGCCAGCATGCCGCGAATGGCTTCTGCCAAGAGCTCGTCAGGACGGTAGGACGAAAACACACCGCGAGGCGCTTTTCCAATGGGCGTACGCTTGGCAGCGACGATATAAGCTTGTTGTACAGTCATGTCTACTCCTTGATCCGCTCTAGTTACGCACTGGCTTGCCAGTGGTCAGCATCCCAGTAATACGTTCCTGGGTCTTGGGGGAATTGAGCAGCTCCAGGAAGGCCTGCCGCTCTTGCGCCATCATCCAGGCTTCATCCACCAGCGAGCCTGGATCCACATCGCCCCCGCAGATCACGGTTACGACCTTCTCGGCAATATGGAAGTCATATTCCGAGATGAAACCACCTTCTTTCATGTTCACCAGTTGAGCTTTCAACGTGGCAATGCCATCGCGACCGGCAACCGGGAAGCGACGTGGCAATGGAGCACGCCAACCGGCGCTGGCCAGAGCCTGTGCCTGACGAACGGCCACATAAACCAGTTCCTGACGGTTCATGACGATGGTGTCGGACTCTTTCAGGAAGCCAAGCTGACGCGCATCCAGAGCGGAGCGCGACACTTGTGCGCTGGCGATAGCCAGAGCAAAACGCTTCAGGTAGGCCAGCAACGGGGCATCAGGTGCACCCATGGCTTGCAGTTCAGCCGAGCGACGAGCCGAGTAAGCCAGACCACCTGCGCCTGGAACCAGACCCACACCCACTTCAACCAGACCAATGTAGGACTCGAAGTGAGCGACGCGGTGCGCGCAATGAACAGCCAGTTCGCAACCACCACCCAGAGCCAGACCGGCAACCGCAGCCACCACAGGCACCTGGGCGTAACGGATACGCAGAACCATGTCCTGCATGGCGCGCTCTACCGGCTCAACACCGGCCACGCCTTCTTTCTCGAACACGGGCAAAATGGCTTTCAGGTCAGCGCCTGCGGAGAATGGATCACCATCCTGGGCCACCACCAGAGCCTGATACGAGGCTTCAGCCAGCTCAATCGCCTTGAACATGCCATTGACCACACCAGGGCTCAGCGTGTGCATCTTGGTCTTGAAGGACACGATCAGCACGTCTTGTGGGTGCGGTGCGGGCAGCGTCCAGCAGCGTACCGACTCATCTTCGAAAACCGTGGTGGTTTCCAGAGACTCGACCTCGCCCACCAGCAAAGGTGTGCCAATGTGGCGCAGGTAAACAGGCAGATCGCTACGGCCTTCAAAGCGGCTTTGCGACGGATTCCAGGAACCGGCAGCGGTATGCACGCCTTGCGCTTCCCACACAGGACCACGAGTCGCCCAGTCTGGCAGCGGCTGGCTGCTCAGTGTCTTGCCGTCTTGAATATCCTGGTTGATCCATTCGGCCACCTGACGCCATCCGGCAGCCTGCCAGATCTCGAACGGGCCTTGCTTGTGACCAAAGCCCCATTTCAAGGCCAGATCCAGCTGACGGGCGTTGTCGGCAATGTCTTGCAGATGAATGGCACTGTAGTGGAAGGTGTCGCGCAGTACGGCCCACACGAATTGAGCCTGAGGCTTGTCGGACTCGCGCAGCTGGCGCAGGCGCTCAGCCGGGTCACGTACAGCCAGAATGGCGGCGACATCAGGATCGATTTTCTGGTCAGCAGCCACGTAATCGCGCTGCTGAGCATCGAAACGCTGGATTTCACGGCCCTTCTTGCGGAAGAAACCGGCACCGGTCTTTTGACCCAAAGCACCTGCATCAATCAGGCCCTGCACTTCTGGTGGCAGGCCAAAGTGTGCTTTGAAGCTGTCATCGGGCAGCTGATCCTGCATGGTGCGGATCACGTGTGCCAGAGTGTCCAGGCCAACCACGTCAGCGGTACGGTAAGTACCCGATTTGGCTCGACCCAGACGTGTACCCGTCAATTCATCAACCTGCTCGTAAGTCAGGGAGAAACGACGAGCCTGCTCGAACACGGACAGAATGCCAAAAACACCAATGCGGTTACCGATGAAATTGGGGGTATCTTTGGCGCGAACCACGCCCTTGCCCAGTTGCGATACCAGGAAGGTTTCCAGAACATCCAGCAGCTCTGGCTGGGTGTATTTCGTGGGGATCAGCTCCACCAGGCTCATGTAGCGTGGCGGATTAAAAAAGTGCACACCGCAAAAACGTGGGCGCAGCGCTTCCGGCAAAACATCTGCCAGGGAAGTGATGGACAGGCCGGACGTGTTGCTGGCGATGATGGCATTAGGGTTCAGTGCTGGCCCGATCTTGCGGTACAGATCCTGTTTCCAGTCCAGACGCTCGGCAATGGCTTCGATTACCAGATCGCAATCGGCCAGACGGTCCAGGTTGTCGTCGTAGTTGGCGGGCTCGATCAGGTCGGCCAGGTCTGGCGTACCCAAAGGAGCTGGATTCATTTTGCGCAGATTGGCAATGGCACGCAGGGCGATGCCATTTTTGGGCCCCTCGCGGGCGGGCAGATCAAACAGAACTACTGGTATGCCTGCATTCACGCAATGGGCGGCAATTTGCGCGCCCATGACGCCGGCACCGCACACGGCGACCCGACGCAAGGTACGGGCACTGCCCGTCACTGCACTGGCTGAACTAGATGTCATAGGTTTGTCTCCAGGAAACTGAAACCCCACGCAGCATAAGGTCCCAAACGGACGCTCTACGATGCGAGGCAATCGAATAATCGTACACGCACAACCGCTTTTACGACCATAAAGTCTTTTTTATTTTCAATCAAAGATGGGTATAGATCAAATCCATCTTCATGAAACTGTCCATGTTTGGATCCGGATCGGGCTGCTCAGCCGCTCCAGCAAGCCACCATAAATTCAAACGATCGTTTCAATCTCTTTTATTTCAATAGATTGAACCCATAAAAAGCTCATTACACCCTTCATTAGCCGCCGGAAGCACCCGGCCCCTCAAGCGGGCATCACACATGGTTTCAAGCTAGTTTTTTAATTCTTTTCTTATTTATTTCAATTCATTTTTTATTTAATTTTTGCACCTACTTTAATTAATTTTTATCTTTAAATATTTCAAACAAATAAGCAGCGCTTGAGGGTAGAAAAAAATTTGAACGACCGCTGCCCGACAGCCGTTTTCTTGCCAATAAAGGCCACGCCGCACCCCCAGCAAGAAGGATCAGGCCGCCACCCGAGCGCACAAGAGGGAAAAAACGGCTTAATTTGTATGCCAGAATGTTCAAACTTCCACTTTTGACGAGCCCTATCCGCCTTCATTGCTCTATGACCCGGTCTCAAGAAGCTGCCCCTTTATCCTTAAGCGCTCTATTTCTGATCTTTGCCCGCATTGGCCTGACCAGCTTTGGTGGGGGCTTGAGTGGCTGGTTAATGCGTGAGTTTGTTGTTCAGCGGCGCCTGATGAGCCAGGCAGATTTTCTTAGCGGTCTGGCGCTGTCCCAAGCACTGCCCGGCATCAATGTGGTGAACCTCTCTATATGGATTGGTTATCGTCTGCTGGCCGGGCCTGGGGCGTTAGTTGCCACGCTGGGCATGGTGCTTCCCCCGCTACTGCTGGCCATTTTGATGCTGATTGGTCTGGAACAACTGACGGGCTCTACCCTGGTGCCCCAAGTCATGGCCGGAATTGCCGCTGCCGCTATTGGCCTGTCTCTTGAAATGGGCGTACGCTCGGCGCGAAGCGCCGCCACCGGAATCGTGCCCATTGCCCTCATGTTGGCCGTTTTTGTCGGCATTTTCGTCATGGAATGGAGCCTGATCCCCGTTATTCTGATCTGTGCACCGCTGTCCGTCTGGTATGCCTGGCTGCAACTTGGAGACAAAGCGGTGGAGCAATCATGATCACGGTTTTGCTCCAGCTCATGCGCGTCTTTGCGCCCCTGTCTTTTCTGACCATAGGGGGCGGGCAAAGCATCATCCCGGAGATTCACCGGCAATCGGTAGAAATCCATGGCTGGCTCAGCAATCAGGAATTTCTGGATCTGTTCGCCCTGTCGCGCCTGACACCCGGCCCGAAATCCTTGCTTGTCACCCTGGTGGGCTGGAAGGCGGCTGGCTGGGCCGGTGCCCTGGCCGCATCCGTCGCCATTTTCCTGCCCTCTGCCCTGCTGATCTATTACCTGGCAACAATCTGGAAGCGCTATGAGGGCACACGCATCATCCGCGCCATTGAAATTGGTCTGCTGCCCATTGCCGCCGGCATGATCCTGGCCGCCAGCGGCACAATTCTGAAAGCGGCCCAAGGCGGACTGTGGGCCTGGGGCACGGCTCTGGCCTGTACGGCCATTTTGCTGCTAAGTCGCATCAACCCTTTATGGTTGCTGGCAGGCGGCGGATTGCTGTTCGCCTTGATACAACCCGCTATCTAAAACAAATTCGACACAAAAAAGGGCGACTTCACCACCAAAGCCGGTTTGAAGTAAGTGGCTGTATCAAGAGCCACAAAATGGCTCATAAAAGCGCCACGATCCCGCCCCCATAGCGCACAAGACATTGAGACGCCAGAGCTGCAAGCGGTACAATGGCAGGTCCTTTTATCCCCTTTTGCCCGCGACATGGTTGTAAATACTGACCGAGCCGTACTAAATCTGGACTCCGCCTCGCTGGGCTACGGTGCCTTTACCGTGCTCGCGGACGTGTCCATGACCGTTCAGAAAGGTCAGGTCGTCGCCATGATGGGGGGGTCAGGTTCCGGAAAAACAACACTTCTGCGTGCTGCGACCGGACAAATTCGTGCTCAGAAAGGGACTGTTACGGTTTTTGGCCAGGACTTGGCCAAGCTGGACGGCGAGGCTCTGCGCCAGACGCGTCAACGCATGGGTGTGCTGTTTCAGCAGGGTGCCCTGTTTACTGACCTGAACGTGTTTGAAAACGTGGCGTTTCCCCTGCGGGAGCTGACAAACGACTCCGAAGCCGCCATTCAGGACCGTGTACTGGACAAGCTGGACGCCGTTGGCCTGCGCGCGGCTGCCCATTTAGGCATCAATGAAATTTCCGGCGGTATGGCTCGCCGAGTTGCCCTGGCCCGTGCCATTGTGCTGGAGCCCGAGCTGATTCTGTACGACGAACCCTTTGCCGGCCTGGACCCTATTTCCATGGGCATTACCGCGCAGCTGATTCGCGACCTGACCGACCGCCTGAACTGCGCTTCAGTATTGATTACGCACGATGTGGCCGAATCCTTTGCGATTGCCGACCAGGTTTATATTGTTGGCCAGGGACGTTTGCTGACCCAGGGCACGCCCACCGAGCTGCGCGCCTCCAAGGATCCTTACGTGCAGCAGTTCCTGCGTGGTGAACCCGACGGCCCTATCGCCTTTAACTATCCCGTCACCCCGGCTTTTGAAGCCTGGCTCCAGAATCGGACGACGCGCTCATGAATTTCATCACCGCCCCGATTAACGCGCTAGGCGCTGCGATACGCAATAGCATCTACGGCCTGGGTGCCTTCAGCCGCCTGTTCGTGGCCTTGCTGGCCCGGTCTTCCCTGCTGTGGCGTCGCCCCCGTCTGGTTTCCCAGCAAATCCACTTTATTGGCAACTATTCGCTGCTGATCATTGCCGTTTCCGGGCTGTTCGTGGGTTTTGTGCTGGGCTTGCAAGGTTATTACACACTGAACCGCTATGGTTCCGAAGAGGCCTTGGGCCTGCTGGTCGCCCTGTCTCTGGTACGTGAACTGGGGCCGGTCGTCACCGCCCTGCTATTTGCAGGCCGAGCCGGGACATCATTAACCGCCGAAATCGGCTTGATGAAGGCCGGTGAACAGATTGCCGCCATGGAAGTCATGGCGGTAGACCCCTTGCGCCGCCTGCTGGTACCGCGCTTTTGGGGTGGCATTATTGCCATGCCCATTCTGGCCGCCGTGTTCTCCATGGTCGGCATTCTGGGCGGCTATGTCGTCGGTGTGCAGATGATCGGCATTGATGCGGGCGCCTTCTGGTCGCAAATGCAAAACGGTGTCGATGTGATTGATGACGTACTCAACGGAGTGATCAAAAGCCTGGTGTTTGGCCTGATCGTGACCTTGATTGCGCTGTATATGGGCTGGCATGCCAAGGCCACGCCCGAAGGCGTTTCTCGCGCGACCACACGCACGGTCGTCAGCGGCGCTTTGGCGGTATTGGGCACGGACTTCCTGCTCACCGCCCTTATGTTCAGTTAACTATTTAGGAATTGCTCAGCTATGAATCGCGAGAAAACCGATTTCTGGGTTGGCCTGTTTGTTTTGCTGGGGCTGGTCGCACTGGCATTCCTGGCCCTGCGTGCGGGTAACCTCAGTTCTTTTTCCTTTGCCAAGACCTACCAGGTATCGGCCAAGTTCGATAATCTGGGTGGTCTGAAACCACGCGCTCCCATCAAAGCCAGCGGTGTGGTCGTTGGCCGGGTTGGCTCCATTGGTTTTGACAACCAGGACTTCAAAGCCGTGGTCACCCTGGATATGGACGAGCACTACAAGTTTCCTGTCGACACCTCGGCCTCCATCCTGACGTCAGGCCTGCTGGGCGAACAGTACATTGGCCTGACTGCGGGTGGCGACGACAAGGACCTGCAAGGTGGCAGCACCATTACCTATACTCAAAGCGCGGTTGTGCTGGAAGAACTGATCAGCAAGTTCCTCTACAACACGGCCTCCAAGGACGGCGGCTCCAAATCGGAGTAAGCAAACCCGCCCGTTCATGCTCATTACAGACGACACAACCATGAATACAACAACTCGCCGCTCTTACTCCCTGCCTCGAGGAGTCCGTTTGAGCCTGATCGGTGCCAGTGCTGCGCTTGTGGCCGGTTGCGCCAGTGTGCCCAACCCCAACCCCCAGGACCCCTGGGAAGGCATGAACCGTGGCATCTACGCCTTTAACGAAACCGTGGACGGCGCGCTGATCAAACCGATTGCAGAAGGCTACAACGCCCTGACGCCGCAGCCTGCACGCACATGTATTAGTAACATTTTCAACAACCTGGGCGATGCCTGGTCGGCCGTCAACAGCTTCCTGCAAGGCGAACACGTCGACTTCTTCAACACCCTGGGTCGCGTCCTGTTCAACTCGACCATGGGCTTGGGCGGTTGTATTGACGTTGCCACCATGAACGGCTCCAAGCGCATCCCCAACGACTTTGGTGTGACGCTGGGCGTATGGGGCGTCAAGTCTGGCCCTTACGTGGTTCTGCCCTTCTTTGGCCCCAGCACCGTTCGCGACGGTGTGGCACGTGGCACCAGCTTCCTGGAAGGCTTCTCCTCCACGGGTCCGATCATGGCGATCAAGGATGTACCGGTACGCAACAGCATCCTGGGTTTGTGGGCCTTGGATGCCCGTGCTGGCGTGCTGGATGCAGAAAAACTTGTTAACGACATCGCCCTTGACCGCTACAGCTTCATACGCGACGCTTACCTGCAACGACGCCATGCGATGGTGCAAGCCCGCCGCACCGGTGGCGACACCAGCCAGGACCTGCCTGACTACTCGGACGCAGACGAATAAAAACGCGCTGCCCGCAGAACATTCTTCTGGAGTTTTTTATGATTTCCCGTCCCGCCTTGGGCGGGACTGCTTTGCAGTCCTCCCCCTCTCGCCTGATTTCCTGGATCCTGACCGTCTGTGCGGCCCTGGCTCTGTGTTTGCACGCCGTCGCAGCCCAGGCACAAGTTGCAGATCCCAAAGGGGAGCCCAACAAGTTTGTTGAATCGGTCGGTAATCAAGCATTGCAAGTGGTCAAGGAAAGCGACGCCATCCGCAAGGGTGACCGCGCCGCCATTCTGGCTGCCGTGAACGAAAACATCATGCCCTACGTGAACCTGGAAAAGACGACACGTCTGTCCGCTGGCCGCTACTGGCGTCAAGCCAGCCCCGAACAGCGTCAGAAGCTGGTCGAAGCGTTCAAGGGCACCTTGGTGCGTACCTACAGCGGAGCCTTGTCCCGCGTGGATGACAAGACACAGCTGACCATCCTGCCGTTCCGTGGCGATGCCAATGCAGACGACGTGGTGGTGCGCTCCTCGCTGACTCAATCCAACGGTGGCCCGGTTGGCGTGGATTACCGTCTGGAAAAAACACCTGAAGGCTGGAAAATCTACGACTTGAACGTGGAAGGCATCTGGCTGATTCAAAACTACCGCAACCAGTTTGCCCAGCAAATTGAGCAGGGTGGCATTGATGGCCTGATTCAGGCGCTGAACAAGCAAAACAGCTAAGACAGGCCGTGGCAAGCACGGGCGCTTTGGTCGGGCATTCTTAAGCAGACCAGAGTCGTACTCTATAATAAAGAGCCTGATCACCCCCAAACAGGTCTACGCCCATGCGTAGGCCTGTTTAGTTAACAAAGACGCTACAGCGACGACTTACACCGCCACACCCGCGTCAGGCCAACCCAAATTGCCATGTCCGCCTTCAAACTCGATAACGTCAGTAAACGCTTCGCTCCCCAAAGCCGGGGACTCAAAAGCCTGTTTTCCCCTCCCCGTTCCGATGCCGGTTTTCTGGCCGTCGATCAGGTCAGCCTGACTATCGAACATGGTGAATTTTTCGGATTGCTCGGCCCTAACGGCGCCGGCAAAACAACCCTGATTTCCATGTTGGCCGGCCTGACCCGTCCCACCAGCGGCCAGGTCAGTGTCTGTGGTTACGATGTGCGCACCCAGTATCAAAAAGCCCGCCAATCGCTGGGCGTGGTGCCACAGGAAATTGTTTACGATCCCTTTTTCACCGTCCGTGAAACCTTGCGTCTGCAATCGGGCTACTTTGGCCTGAAAAACAATGACGACTGGATCGACGAGATTCTGGCCAATCTGGCCCTGAGCGACAAGGCCGATGTGAACATGCGCGCCTTGTCCGGCGGCATGAAGCGCCGCGTTCTGGTTGCCCAGGCGCTGGTGCACCGCCCCCCTGTCATTATTCTGGATGAACCCACTGCCGGTGTGGACGTGGACCTGCGCCGCACGCTGTGGGAGTTCATCATTCGCCTGAATCAACAAGGCCACACCATCTTGCTGACCACCCACTATCTGGAAGAAGCCCAGGCCCTCTGTGGTCGCCTGGCCATGCTTAAAAGTGGCAAGATCGTCGCCCTGGATACCACGCAAGCCATTATGGAGCGCGCAGGCGGCCACGATCTGGAGGATGCATTTGTGCGCATCATGCACAACGAAGGAAAAATGGGAGTCGCACTGTGAACCAGAACAATTCTCCCAAACACTGGGGCGTGCCTCAAAACACGGACGCCCCCGCTGCCAAGATCGGCACCCTGAGCCTGCCCCCTCAGCCCAAGATGGGCTCGGGCTTTCCTACGCTGCTGCGCAAGGAGCTGATGCGTTTCTGGAAAGTGGGCTTTCAGACCATTGCTGCGCCCGTACTGACGGCGCTGATGTATTTGCTGATTTTCGCCCACGTGCTGGAAGGCCGCGTCACGGTATACGACTCCGTGCCCTACACCGCCTTCCTGATTCCGGGCCTGATGATGATGAGCATGTTGCAAAACGCTTTTGCGAACCCGTCCTCATCACTGATTCAAAGCCGCATCACTGGCAATCTGGTCTTTATCCTGCTGCCGCCGCTCTCGCACCGCGAGATTTTCGCCGCCTATCTGCTGGCGTCCATCGCCCGCGGTGTCTGTGTGGGCCTCTGTGTGTGGCTGGTGTCGCTGTTCTTCGTGTCCCTGCCTGTAGCCAAGCCCTTATGGGTATTGGTGTTTGCCGTCATGTCTTGCGGCATCATGGGCACCTTGGGTCTGATCGCCGGACTGTGGTCTGAAAAGTTTGACCAACTGGCCGCGTTCCAGAACTTTCTGATCATGCCTGCGACGTTCCTGTCGGGCGTGTTCTATTCGATTCATAGCCTGCCGCCGTTTTGGCAAACTGTTTCACACTGGAACCCGTTGCTCTATACCATTGACGGGTTCCGCTACGGTTTTTTTGCCGCCTCGGATATTTCTCCCTGGTTCAGCCTGACCGTTGTCGCCAGCGTCTTTGTTGCGCTGTGTCTGATTTCGCTACGCCTGCTTGCCTCAGGCTATAAATTACGGAATTGATTTCATGTTGCCGACCCCCGAACAAGTTCACCAATACATTGCCGACAACCTGCCCTGTGAACACTTGCAAGTGCAAGGCGATGGTTCGCACTTTGAGGCCCTGATCGTCAGCACCGCCTTTGAAGGCAAACGCCTGATTGCGCGTCACCAACTGGTTTACAAAGCCCTGGGCGACCGGATGAAAGCCGAAATCCACGCCCTGTCCATGCGCACGCTTACCCCCGACGAATACAAGGCCAATCCGAATGGATAAATTACGCATCACAGGCGGACAACGCCTGAATGGCGAGATCACCGTCTCTGGCGCCAAAAACGCCGCCCTGCCCATTCTGTGCGCCAGTCTGCTGACTGCCGACACGGTGTACCTGGACAATGTCCCGCGTCTGCGTGACATCGACACCACCCTGAAGCTGTTGGGACAGTTGGGTGTCACCCAGGAGCGCAATGGCACGCTGGAGCTGAATGCAGGCAACATCACCAATCTGGAAGCGCCCTACGAACTGGTGAAAACCATGCGCGCCTCCATTCTGGTGCTGGGCCCCCTGCTGGCCCGCTTTGGCGAGGCCCGCGTCAGCCTGCCCGGTGGTTGTGCTATTGGCCAACGCCCTGTGGATCAACACATCAAGGGTCTGGCGGCCATGGGTGCAGAAATCCATGTCGAGCACGGTTTTGTGAATGCGCGCGCCAAACGCTTGCGCGGTGCCGTGGTGCGCACGGATATGGTGACAGTGACCGGCACCGAAAACCTGATGATGGCCGCCGTTCTGGCTGAAGGCCAAACCATTCTGGAAAACGCAGCCCGCGAACCGGAAATTATTGATCTGGCCGAGCTGCTGATCAAAATGGGTGCCAAAATCCAGGGCCACGGTACCGACCGTATCGTCATTGACGGTGTCGAACGCCTGCACGGTGCCAAACACACCATCTGCCCCGACCGTATTGAAGCCGGTACGTTCCTGTGCGCCGTTGCCGCTACCGGTGGCGAACTGACCTTGCGCAATACCGATGCTAACGCCATGGGCGCCACGCTGGACAAGCTGCGCGAAGCCGGACTGCAGATTGAAACCGGCTCGGACTGGATCAAGGCCAGCATGAATGGTCGCCCCAAGGCGGTCAGCTTCCGTACCAGCGAATACCCCGGCTTCCCCACGGACATGCAGGCTCAATTGATGGCACTGAACACCATTGCCGACGGCACCGCCTCGGTCGTGGAAACCATCTTTGAAAATCGCTACATGCACGTACAGGAACTGAACCGACTGGGTGCACAGATCGATATCGAAGGCCATATGGCCGTCGTTACCGGCGCTCCTTACCTGACTGGCGCCACCGTCATGGCAACCGACCTGCGTGCGTCGGCCAGCCTGGTCATTGCAGGCCTGGCGGCTCGGGGTGACACTACCGTCGAACGCATCTACCATCTGGACCGTGGCTACGACCGCATGGAAGCCAAGCTTCAAGCCGTAGGCGCCAACATCGAGCGAATCAGCAGCAAGGAAACCCAATGAGTCCCGCCGGTTTAAATCAACCTCTGACGCTGGCCTTGTCCAAAGGCCGGATTTTTGACGAAACCCTGCCATTGCTGGAAGAGGCAGGCATCAAGGTGCTGGAAAGCCCCGAAACGTCGCGCAAACTGATCCTGCCCACCAATAACCCGGACCTGCGTCTGATTATTGTGCGTGCCACCGACGTGCCAACCTACGTGCAATACGGTGCCGCCCATATCGGAATTGCCGGCAAGGATGTGCTGTACGAGCACATGGAACAGCACCCCGGCGGTCTGTACCAGCCCGTGGACCTGAACATTGCCCGTTGCCGCCTGTGTGTGGCCGTGGCCGAAGGCTTTGACTACCATTCGGCCGTCAAGCAAGGTTCGCGCCTGCGTATCGCCACCAAATACACCCGCGCTGCCCGCGAACACTTCGCCAGCAAAGGCGTATATGTGGACTTGATCAAGCTGTATGGCTCCATGGAACTGGCTCCGCTGGTCGGCCTGGCCGACGCCATTGTGGACCTGGTCTCCAGCGGCGGCACCTTGCGTGCCAACAAGCTGGTGGAAGTGGAAGACATCACCCCCATTTCCTCGCGCTTGATCGTCAATCAGGCTGCCATGAAGAATCGTGGTGCCCAGTTGCAACCCCTGATCGACGCTTTCTCTCGCGCTTCGGTAGACGAGTAAAACTTCCCCTGCCACGGGCGGGGGATAAACAGCCTGACAATCCTGCTTGCGCAAAAGGCGCAGACCGCCTTTTGCCTAAGCGAAATGTTATACACTGGCCCTTGAACCTTAGCTTTTTCCTATAGCGACATGTCACTGATCCATCGCCTAACCTCCCAATCCGCCCAGTTCGATGCCGAACTGCGCACTCTACTGGCTTACGAAGCGTCCGAAGACGCGTCTATCGAGCACGCTTGTGCCGAAATTCTGCATCGTATCCAGCATGAGGGGGACACGGCCTTATTGGATTACACCCAGCGCTTTGACCGACTGGCTGTTGAACAGGCCTCGGCACTGGAAATCTCCAAAGAAGAACTGTTTGCGGCTCTGGACAGCCTGCCTGCCGATCAGCGCAAGGCACTGGAACAGGCCGCCGAGCGTGTGCGTCGTTACCACGAGCATCAGCGCACTGAAACCTGGACCTACACGGAAGCCGATGGCACCGTGCTGGGGCAGCAAGTTACCCCCTTGGACCGTGTGGGACTGTATGTCCCCGGTGGCAAGGCCGCTTACCCCTCCTCGGTTCTGATGAACGCCATTCCTGCCAAAGTGGCTGGTGTTCCAGAACTGATCATGGTCACGCCTACACCCGATGGCGTGCGCAACCCCATCGTGCTGGCGGCTGCCGCCCTGGGCGGTGTCGATCGCGTGTTCACTATTGGTGGCGCGCAGGCTGTAGGCGCTTTGGCTTACGGTACGGACACCATCCCGCCGGTAGACAAGATCGTCGGCCCCGGCAACGCCTATGTCGCCGCTGCCAAACGCCGCGTCTTTGGCGTCGTTGGCATCGACATGATTGCCGGCCCCTCCGAAATCCTGATCATCAGCGACGGCAGTGCTCCTGCTGACTGGGTGGCGATGGACCTGTTCTCCCAGGCTGAACACGACGAGCTGGCCCAGGCCATCTTGCTGTGTCCCGATGCGGACTTCCTGGACCAGGTTGAAGCGGCCATCGAACGTCTGCTCCCCACCATGCCACGCGCGGACATCATCCGTCGCAGCCTGTCTGGTCGCGGTGCCCTGATCCACGTCCGCGATCTGGACGAGGCCTGTAAGATCAGCAACCATATCGCGCCGGAACACCTGGAAGTCTCTACCCGTAACGCCCAGGACTTGTTGGGCAAAATCCGCCATGCTGGCGCCATTTTCCTGGGCCCCTACAGCTCCGAATCGCTGGGCGATTACTGTGCCGGGCCTAACCATGTCCTGCCGACGGCACGCACTGCGCGTTTCTCGTCACCTTTGGGCGTCTACGATTTCCAGAAACGCAGCAGCATTATTCAGGTTTCAGAATCAGGCGCCCAAACATTGGGACCCATAGCCGCTACGCTGGCACAAGGCGAGGGCCTGTACGCCCACGCTGCCAGCGCGCAATTCCGATTGAACCAATCCTGATACCGGCCTTGCCGCCGGCACTGATATGCGTACCGCCGAGATTACCCGCAATACCAATGAAACCCGCATCCGCGTGGCCGTTAACCTGGACGGCACCGGCCGTCACTCGCTCAACAGCGGCGTGCCCTTTCTGGACCACATGCTGGACCAGATCGCCCGCCATGGTCTGATTGACCTGGACGTGCACTGTGAGGGCGACACCCACATCGATGATCACCACACTGTCGAGGATATCGGCATTGCGCTGGGCCAGGCTTTTGCCAAGGCCGTAGGCAGCAAAGCCGGTCTGCGCCGCTACGGCCATGCCTATGTACCATTGGACGAGTCGCTCTCGCGCGTAGTGGTGGACTTCTCCGGTCGCCCCGGCCTGTTTTATTTTGTGCCCTTTACCCGCGCACGAATCGGCCAGTTCGATGTAGACTTGGCACGCGAGTTTTTCCAGGGTTTTGTCAATCACGCCCTGGTTTCTATGCACATCGATAACCTGCGCGGCGAAAACGCACACCACCAGTGCGAAACCGTGTTCAAAGCCTTTGGCCGAGCATTGCGTATGGCTCTGGAGCTGGACCCACGTAGCGAAGGCGTGGTGCCTTCGACCAAAGGGGTTCTGTAAACGTCCTTCGGACACACATCGTGACCACTATCGCTATTGTCGATTACGGTTCGGGCAACATCTTCTCGGTTGCCCGAGCACTGCATGCCGCCGCACCTGATGCGCGCATCGTTCTTGCTCAAACCCCTCAAGCCATTCTGGATGCGGACCGGGTTGTCTTACCCGGCCAGGGTGCCATGCCCGATTGCATGGCCCACCTGGACCAATCCGGTTTGCGCGATGCCTTGCTGACAGCCGCCCGCAACAAGCCCTTATTGGGCATCTGCGTAGGCGAACAAATGCTGTTCGATTCCAGTCAGGAAGGCAATGTCCCCTGTTTAGGTCTGATTCCCGGCCAAGTGCGCCGTTTTGAGGGCCCGAACTACAAAAGCAGCGACCACGCCTCCGGCCCCGGGCTGAAAGTGCCCCATATTGGCTGGAACCGCGTACACCAGACTCAGGATCATCCCTTATGGGCTGGCATTGAGGATGGCGCGTTCTTTTACTTTGTTCATAGCTACTTTGTCGATCCGCTGCATATAGATCAAACTTGTGGTTCGACGCACTATGGCCAACGCTTTACCTCGGCGATAGCAAACGCTAATATTTTTGCGTTGCAATGCCATCCTGAGAAAAGCGCAGACAACGGCCTGCAACTGTTCCGGAATTTCGCCAACTGGAAGCCATGATTTTTCAAGCAAGCTTCCCGGCGTTGTTCTGACTTTTTCCGACCCAGTATTTCTTACGTTTTTTACGGCTAAAGACCATGCTTTTGATTCCCGCCATCGACCTCAAAGACGGGCGTTGTGTGCGCCTTCGCCAGGGTGACCTGGACGATGCCACTATTTTCTCGGATGATCCGGCCAAAATAGCAACACAATGGCTGGAACAAGGGGCCCGGCGCCTGCATCTGGTGGACCTGAACGGCGCTTTTGCCGGTAAGCCCAAGAACAGCGAAGCCATCAAATCCATTATTGCTGCCATCGACGGTGAAATTCCCGTACAGATCGGCGGTGGTATCCGCGACCTGGATACCATCGAGCGCTACCTGGACGCTGGCATGAGCTATGTCATTATTGGCACTGCCGCTGTCAAAAGCCCTGGTTTCCTGCAAGACGCCTGCAGCGCCTTTCCTGGCAACATCATTGTTGGCCTGGATGCCCGTGACGGCAAAATCGCCACCGACGGCTGGAGCAAGCTGACCCGCCACGACGTACTGGATCTGGCCAAGAAATTTGAAGACTACGGCTGCGAGTCCATTATCTACACCGATATTGGCCGCGACGGCATGCTGACTGGCGTGAACATCGAAGCCACCGTCAAGCTGTCCCAGCACGTGAAGATTCCCGTCATCGCCTCCGGCGGTGTCACCAACCTGAAAGACATCGAAGACCTGTGTGCCGTAGAGCACGAAGGCATCGAAGGTGTGATTTTGGGTCGCAGCATTTACGAAGGCACCCTGAATTTTGCCGAGGCGCAAACCTTCGCTGACGAGTACCAGGCATGAGCCAGGACGTCACCAACGAATTAGCCTGCCGCATCATTCCTTGTCTGGACGTTACCGCTGGCCGCGTGGTCAAAGGCATCAACTTTGTGGATCTGGTCGATGCCGGAGACCCGGTCGAGATCGCCCGCAAGTACAACGACCAGGGTGCCGACGAACTGACCTTCCTGGACATTACGGCCACCTCGGACAACCGTGATCTGATCTTGCCCATCATCGAACAGGTGGCCAGTCAGATTTTCATCCCCCTGACAGTGGGCGGTGGTGTGCGCGAAGTGGCCGACATCCAGCGCCTGCTCAATGCCGGTGCGGACAAGGTGTCCATTAACAGCGCCGCCATCAGCAACCCGGACCTGGTGCGTGCCGCCAGCGATCACCATGGCAAGCAATGCATGGTCGTCGCCATTGATGCACGCCGTGTCAGTGCTGAAAACGAAGCCCCCCGCTGGGAAGTCTTTACCCACGGCGGTCGTCGTGGAACCGGCCTGGACGTGGTGGAATGGGCAGCTCGCATGGCCGAATACGGCGCCGGCGAACTGCTGCTGACCAGCATGGACCGCGACGGCACCAAATCCGGCTTTGATCTGGAACTGACTCGTGCCGTGTCCGAGGCGGTCTCCGTTCCCGTTATCGCCTCTGGTGGTGTGGGCGGCCTGCAAGACCTGGCCGATGGCGTGATCAAGGGCGGCGCCAGTGCCGTACTGGCCGCCAGCATCTTCCACTACGGTCAACACACTATTGCCGAAGCCAAGGATTTCATGGCTGCGCAAGGTATACAGGTGCGACGCTAATGGCTGACTTACCGGCCTGGCTGGCTGAAATCCGCTTTGATGAACAAGGCTTGATCCCCGCGATTGCACAGGACCAGGCCACGGGCAAAATCTTGATGGTCGCCTGGATGAACCAGGAGTCCCTGCAAGAGACCGTCAGCACCGGCCGCGCCGTGTACTGGTCGCGTTCCCGCCAGCGCCTGTGGCGCAAGGGCGAGGAATCCGGTCACGTACAGCATGTCAGCGACTTGCGCCTGGACTGTGATGGCGACGTTATTTTGCTTAGCGTGGAACAGGTTGGCCAGATCGCCTGTCATACGGGTCGTGAAAGCTGCTTTTATCGCCAGCTGCAAGGCCAGAGCGATCAGGCACAATGGGTGGCGGTTGACCCCGTCCTGAAAGACCCGGAGCATATTTACCGATGAGCGAACAACCTACTGTCGAGACGATCCTCGATCATCTTGGCCGCACCCTGAAGTCCCGCCTGCCTGCACAAGGCGGGGACCCATCCTCTTCCTACGCCGCCAAGCTGCTGGCCAAGGGACCGGATGCATTCCTGAAGAAAATCGGGGAAGAAGCGACCGAGCTGGTCATGGCTGCCAAGGATGAAGAACGCGAGCGCATCGTCTACGAAACGGCAGACCTGTGGTTTCATAGCCTGGTGGCCCTGACTTACTACGGTCTGGAGCCCCGCGATGTCCTGACAGAACTGCTGCGCCGCGAAGGTACATCAGGCCTGGAAGAAAAAGCTTCGCGCCCTAAGGACCAGGTGTAATTCTGTCATTTAGACGCGCTACACTGTCCTGATACCTAGATTTTTGGCACTTGCCCAGCAAGTGCTTCGCTACCGAGGTTGCTATGAGCGAGAACTGTCTGTTTTGTAAAATTGCTGCCGATCAGATCCCGTCCAAAAAAGTGTACGAGGACGAGGACTTTCTGGCATTTCACGACATCAACCCAGCTGCACCTATCCATATCCTGGTAATCCCCAAGAAACACGTCGTGTCCATGCAGGACGTATCGGGCCAGGATAGCGAATGGTTGGGTAAAATGATGGCTTTGGCACCTTCCCTGGCCGCAAAGGCTGGTTGTCGCCCTGGCCCTGAAGGCGGTTTCCGCATTGTCATCAACAACGGTTTGGATGGCGGGCAGGAAATCAACCATTTACACATGCACATCTTGGGCGGTGAGCGCCCATGGCAACAACGCGCAGCCATGGCTGCTTAAGGGAGATACATTATGGGTAGCTTTAGCATTTGGCACTGGCTGATCGTTCTGGTCATCGTTGCCCTGGTTTTCGGCACCAAGAAACTGCGTAATATCGGCTCGGATCTGGGCGGTGCAGTCAAAGGTTTCAAAGAAGGCATGAAAGACGTGGGTGAAGAAGAAAAAACACCCGAAACCGTCAGCCAACGCGCTGCCGATCCTCAAACGATCGACGTGCAGGCCAAGGAAAAATCCGATCGCGCCTGATCCCCTTCTTGTGTGAGTCTGAATGTTTGATGTCAGCTTTAGTGAACTGCTCCTGATTGGAGTGGTTGCCCTGATCGTCATCGGTCCCGAACGTCTTCCTAAAGTAGCGCGCACCGTCGGCCATTTGCTTGGCCGCGCACAGCGCTACGTTAACGAGGTCAAGACCGATATCCAACGCGAAATCAATCTGGATGAGGTGAACAAGCTCAAAGACCAGATGGAGGACGCCGCGCGCTCGGTGCGCAGTTCGGTCGAGGACACGGGCAAAAGCATCAGCCAGCCTCTGACAGAAGCCCGCGACACCCTGCAAAACGCGTCGGAGTCCGCACGCAAGGCCTTCTCGGATACCGCCGAGAGCGTCAAGGCGAGCCCCGACGCCATCCCCGCGAAAGAATCGGCTGCCAGTCAGCTCGATACGGATGCAGCCGCCCAGCCAGCGCCCAGTGCGCCAGCCAGTGACGACGCTCCCCGTCCTACGGATGCTCCCGCCCAACCCTCTAAAGGACCGACGGCATGAGCACCGAAGCGCCTCAAGAAGATACCTTCATCTCCCACCTGGTCGAGCTGCGTACACGCCTGCTGCGCGCGGTCATTGCCGTGGTCGGGATTTTTATCGTGCTGTTTACGTATCCGGGCGCTTCGGCCATTTATGATGTGCTGGCCCAGCCCATGATGAGCTCTCTGCCCGAGGGTACGCGCATGATTGCCACCGGGGTGATTACCCCCTTCATGGTGCCGGTCAAGGTCACCTTGATGGCATCGTTCGTATTGGCCTTGCCTATCGTGCTCTACCAGGCATGGGCCTTTATTGCGCCAGGTTTGTACAACCACGAAAAGAAGCTGGCTCTGCCGCTGATCATGACCAGCACCTTGCTGTTCATTGCCGGCATGGCGTTTTGTTATTTCGTGGTGTTCCGCACCGTGTTTCACTTCATCGCCTCGTTTGCCCCGCAATCGATTACACCAGCACCGGACATCGAAGCCTATCTGGGCTTTGTCATGACCATGTTCCTGGCCTTTGGCATTACCTTTGAAGTGCCTATCGCCGTGATTTTGCTGGTGAAAACAGGCGTTGTAACGGTAGCCAAACTGCGCGAAATCCGTGGTTATGTAATTGTGGGCGCGTTTGTGATCGCCGCTATCGTGACCCCGCCCGATGTGGTCAGCCAGATCTTGTTGGCCGCCCCGCTATGCCTGCTTTATGAATTAGGGATTCTGGCCGCCAGCCTGATCAAGAAACGGGAAGCGGAAAACAGCGAAGGCCGCGAGCTGGATCTGTAAAACGATCAAAGCAACACCTGTTTGTACGCGTCACATGGCGTGCAGACCCAAAAATGGCTCTCTTGCCTTGCTCCAAAAGGAGTAGCCCAGAGAGCCATTTTTTTTAGATACCTTGCCAAGCCTTCGCGCCACTACGATCTGCAAAACAGCGTAGCCAAATGCAAATCGCCTGACCACACAAGCATCACACACTACCCAAGAGCCTGTACGGCCTGGAAGGCCTTGAACGCACCGTTACGCTCTTTCAGTGAACTCCAGCGAAGAGGAGAAGCTGCTGGCCCTATTTGCGCACCTGAGGTCGCATACCGACCTTGACGGGAACGTCCAGCTCCTTGCCATCGCGCAATACGCTTAATGTCACGGTCTGCCCGGGTTGCACTGGGCCAATCTGATTGAGCAGGCCAATTGAATCGGCCACTTGTTGACCATTCAAGCGCAACACAATATCGCCCACCTGCAAATGCGCCTCGGCAGCCGGGCCGTGACGTTGCACACTGGCAATAATCACACCTGCACCACTCTTTAGTTTGAAAGACTTGATCAGGTCCGGGGTAATGTCCTGTGGCTCCAGGCCCAGCCAGCCGCGTGTCACTTCACCATTACGGATAATTTCGTTCATGATGGCCAGCGCAGTCGAGGACGGAATGGCAAAACCGATACCCAGCGAACCCCCTGTTTCGGAATAAATAGCGGTATTGATTCCCACCAAACGGCCAACCGCATCCACCAGAGCCCCACCCGAGTTGCCGGGATTAATGGCGGCATCGGTCTGAATGAAGTTTTCGTAAATATTGATGCCCAGGCGATTGCGTCCCAAGCCGGAGACAATGCCCATCGTCGTGGTCTGACCCACTCCGAAAGGATTGCCAATGGCCAGCACCACATCGCCCACCTGCAATTGATCCTGTTCCTGGGTCTGAATCACAGCCAGCTTGGGCAGATCCACTTTCAGCACGGCCAGATCGCTTTCAGGGTCCGAGCCAATCAGACGCGCCTTGGCCTGACGTCCATCCGATAATGCCACCTCGATGGCATCAGCCGCTTCAATCACGTGGTAATTGGTCAGGATATAACCCTGCTCGTGTACGATCACGCCCGAACCCAGGTTGATTGTGGAGCGGCGACCCATCAAGTCGGGCAGTTCGCGAAACAGGCGCTGCAGATCAGGATCTTCCAGCAAGGGAGAATTGCCTTCCAAATGCTTGCTGGTGTACACATTAACGACCGCCGGCGCGGCGCTAGTGACAGCCGAGGCATAAGACAGCGGGCCATCCTGCTCCATAGCAGGCGCGGGGATCAGGGACGGAACCGGTGCAGGCAAAACCACCGTATTCGTAGAGCGGACGGGAGCCTCGGGCGCGCCCACCCACTGCGGTCGCAGCGTCACTACAATAAAAAAGCCCGCCAGACAAATTGTCACCGCTTGAGCAAACACTAGCCACAATCGACGCATAGCACTCTTTCAGATAAGGATTTCCATGACTCAGGTTTCAACAGCCGAACTGGCCAGCTGGCTCAATAGCACCTTGGATGTCGCCCGTTTCAAGGACTATTGTCCCAATGGGCTTCAGGTCGAAGGCAAGCCCTATATTGGCAAACTCGTCACCGGCGTGACGGCCTCGCTGGCACTGATTGACGCCGCTATTGCCCGCCAGGCGGACGCAATTTTGGTGCACCACGGCTGGTTCTGGAAAAACGAAAACCCGTGCATTGTAGGCGCCCGAAAAACTCGTATAGAACGCGTCCTGACGCATCAGCTTAACCTCTTGGGCTATCACCTGCCCCTGGACGCTCACCCTGTCCTGGGCAATAACGCCCAGTTGGCTCGCCAGTTAGGCATCGAGGTGCTGCGCGACGCAGACGGCGTGGCACAAACCTGTGGTCCGGATGGACTGGTCTGGCTGGGTGAACTGCCAACCCCAGTTTCACTGGAAACATGCAGCCTGACAGTTTGCAATAATTTACAACGGCAGCCACTGGTTGTTGGCGATTTACAACGGAAAATCCGCCGAATAGCCTGGTGCACAGGAGGGGCACAGGGCTTTATTGATAGCGCCATCGCCGCGCAGGCCGATCTTTACATCAGCGGCGAAGCTTCGGAGCAGACATTTCACAGTGCACAGGAAAACAACATTGCCTTCATGGCAGCCGGCCATCATGCAACCGAACGCTATGGAGCCAAGGCTTTGGGCGAAGAAATCGCTCGCCAGTTTGGCATAGAAGTGGAGTTCATCGATCTGGACAACCCGATCTGATTTCATCAAAAACCCGCACATATGACCTTGAACAAGCTTTAAAGCGCCGCAGGCTAGACAAGCCCAGGCCCTGAAAGGCTAAAATCAGGCATCCGGCGCGGGCAAACTTGACCCTGCCGGTGGGTTTACATAAACAAAAAGGTGCCGAAAGGCACCTTAAAGCTTTGATAAGTCTGGGCTTTTATTTTTTCAGCGAATCCCTGATCTCGCGCAGCAAGATGACGTCTTCAGGGGTTGGTTCGGGTACGGCCTCAGCAGCTTCAGCCTTGGCCACGGTGGCACGCATACGGTTAATCATCTTGACCATGCAAAACACCACGAAGGCCAGCAAGATGAAGTTGATGAAAATGGTCAGGAAGTTACCCCACGACAAAACAACAGCACCGGCCGCATTCAGAGCTTCCAGGGTTTCTGGGCCGGTAAAGCCCTCTGGTGTACGCAAGACCGTGAACTGGTTGGTAAAATCCACTTCGCCGCCAAGGATGAAACTGATGACGGGCATGACGATGTCTTTTACCAGCGAGTCGATAATCTTGCCAAAAGCAGCGCCAATAATGACACCGACCGCAAGGTCCATCATGTTGCCCTTAACTGCGAACTCCCGGAATTCGTTCAGGAAACCTCGAGCCTTGTTCATATGTTCACCTTTGATCAAGTTATGCTGCGCTGGGTAACGCGTATAATGTGCGGTTGAATAATATACCCAGGCCCAAATCCGTAAATTGTGGTATTGCCCGAGTCGGGCAGGAATAAGGATACTAGAATGAGTCAGAATACGACACAGCCCGATGCCATAGGCGCGGTTGATTTCAATCTTCCGCCCGATCCTTCGCGCCGCACCTGGGTCGCCACCGCCTGTGCATTAGGTGGTGTCGCTGGTGTGGCGACAGCTGTTCCCTTTGTCAGCTCCTTTGCTCCTTCCGAGAAAGCGAAAGCGGCCGGCGCTCCCGTAGAGGTCGATATTTCCGGTATCGCCCCCGGTCAGATGCGCACCGTGGAATGGCGCGGGAAACCCGTCTGGATTCTGCACCGCACCAAAGAGCAGCTGGACGCACTGCCCAAGCTGGACAGCCAGCTGGCCGACCCTGACTCGGATCGCCCCGGTTACACCCCTGCGTACGCCAAGAACGAATACCGTTCGCGTCGCCCTGAAATCTTTATCTGTATCGGTATCTGCACCCACCTGGGTTGCTCCCCTACCCCGCATCTGGCTGCTGGCGCTGGCGCTGGTCTGCCCGGTGGTTGGGAAGGCGGCTTTCTGTGCCCCTGCCACGGCTCCACGTTCGACCTGGCCGGCCGCGTCTACAGCAACAAGCCTGCTCCAGACAATCTGGAAATCCCGCCCTACGAGTTCTCGGCTGACGGCACGATGGTTACCATCGGCGTAGACGAAAACAACAAGGCCTAAGGCGGCTGTAACCCAATACGTACTATTTAAAAAGATAAAGGAGCCGTTTCATGGCTGGCGAGAAAACCGTCGAAACGACAGGACTCTTGGGATGGATTGACAGGCGTTTCCCCCTGACATCCATGTACAAAGAGCACATGTCAGAATATTACGCGCCGAAGAACTTCAACTTCTGGTACTTCTTTGGCTCTCTGGCACTGCTGGTGCTGGTTATCCAGATCGTGACTGGTATTTTCCTGGTCATGAACTACAAGCCTGATGCCAAGCTGGCCTTTGAGTCGGTTGAATACATCATGCGTGAAGTGCCCGGTGGCTGGATCATTCGCTACATGCACTCCACAGGCGCTTCCATGTTCTTCGTGGTGGTGTACCTGCACATGCTGCGCGGCTTGTTCTACGGTTCTTACCGCAAGCCACGTGAACTGGTCTGGATCTTTGGCGTTGCCATTTTCCTCTGTCTGATGGCTGAAGCCTTCATGGGCTACCTGCTGCCATGGGGCCAGATGTCCTACTGGGGCGCCCAGGTGATTGTGAACCTGTTCTCGGCCATTCCTTTCATTGGTCCTGACCTGGCTATTTTCATCCGTGGTGACTACGTGGTGTCCGACGCCACCCTGAACCGCTTCTTTGCTCTGCACGTGATTGCGGTGCCTCTGGTCCTGCTGGGTCTGGTTGTGGCTCACCTGATCGCACTGCATGAAGTGGGTTCCAACAACCCCGACGGCGTGGAAATCAAGAAAGGCCCCAAAGACGCTCAAGGTCGTCCTTTGGATGGCATCCCCTTCCACCCTTACTACACCGTGCACGACATCCTGGGTGTGGCGGGCTTCCTGATTGTGTTTGCCGCGATTGTGTTCTTTGCCCCTGAAATGGGCGGCTACTTCCTGGAGTTCAACAACTTCAGCCCTGCCGATGCACTGAAGACTCCTCCGCACATTGCTCCTGTCTGGTACTTCACGCCGTTCTACTCCATGCTGCGTGCCACGACTGCCGACTTTACCTGGGTTCTGGCCGGTGCTTCCGTGCTGGGTGCTCTGGTGCTGTTCGTCAAAGGCAAGCTGCCCGGTATCTGGCGCCTGGTCGTACCCGCTGTCCTGATCGCTGTTGCTGTGCTGCTGCGTGTTATCGACGCCAAGTTCTGGGGCGTGGTGGCCATGGGTGGTACGGTCGTGATCCTGTTCTTCCTGCCTTGGCTGGATAAATCGCCTGTGAAGTCGATTCGCTACCGTCCTACCTGGCACAAAGTGCTGTACGCGATTTTCATCATCAACTTCCTGATCTTGGGTTACCTGGGCACACAGGCTCCGAACGACTTGTTCAACCTGCTGAGCCAGATCGGTACGGTGATCTACCTGGCCTTCTTCCTGCTGATGCCAGTATGGAGCCGCATGGGTACGTTCAAACCCGAACCTGATCGCGTGACTTTCCGCCCTCACTAGGCCCCCAACACGAAACGGAATGACCATGATTAAGAAACTGCTTGGCGCTCTGGCCTTGTCCCTTACCTGCACGGTGGCTGGTGCCGCCGAAGGTGGCTATGCCCTGGAGCGCGCGCCCGACCGCATGAATGACATGGCGGCGTTGCAAAATGGCGCAAAACTGTTTGTGAACTACTGTCTGAACTGTCATAGCGCCAACTCCATGCGCTACAACAAGCTGACAGACATCGGCCTGACCGAAGAGGACATCAAGAAAAACTTGCTGTTCTCCTCGGACAAGGTGGGTGATCTGATGAAGATCGCCCTGACCCCTGAAATGGGCAAGAAGTGGTTTGGTGCCGCTCCTCCGGACCTGTCCGTGATTGCGCGTGCCAAGTCCACCAACTTGGGCCCCAGCGGCGCAGACTACATCTACACCTACTTGCGCACTTTCTACCGTGACGCATCCCGCCCAACCGGCTGGGATAACCTGGTTTTCCCAAGCGTGGGTATGCCTCACGCCATGTGGGAGCGCCAAGGTGGCGTCACCTTGCACCGCACGACCGTGGCCCAGGAAGCCAAGGACGATGGCAGCAAGGAATGGGTCAAGACCACGGCTACTTACGATCCAGCCGGTTTCTCCGACGTCAAGAAAGAAGTATTGGCCGATTACACCGGTCACGCTACTGACAGCGTCAAGCTTGAGCCTGTTAACGCCAAGGCTGCTGCCAAATACGACAGCGACGTGGCCGACCTGGCCAACTTCATGGACTGGATGGCCGAGCCTGTGCAGCTGGAGCGCAAGAAAATTGGCGTGGGCGTGATCCTGTTCCTGCTCTTGTTCTTTGCCGTTGCATGGCGCCTGAACAGCGTTTTCTGGAAAGACATCAAGTAAAACGCTATGCTAGACGGGCAGGCCTAACTAGCCTGCCCGGCTTTTTATTGTTAAAACCCCTTGCAGGGTTTTAAATTCTGAGCCGTGAGGCTCTTGTTTTTATTTCTACGACTGGAATCTCCTACCATGATGGTGCTCTACTCTGGAACAACTTGCCCATTCTCACAGCGCTGCCGTTTCGTGTTGTTTGAAAAAGGCATGGATTTCGAGATCCGCGACATCGACTTGTACAACAAGCCTGAAGATATCGCCGTCATGAACCCCTACGGACAGGTGCCGATCCTGGTAGAACGTGACCTGATCTTGTACGAATCGAACATCATCAATGAATACATTGATGAGCGTTTCCCGCATCCTCAGCTGATGCCTGCGGACCCCACCATGCGCGCCCGCACACGCCTGTTCCTGTACAACTTCGAAAAGGAACTGTTTGTACACGTGGCCGCCCTGGAAGACCGCCGCAACGCGGATGCCAAGGCACAAGAACTGGCCCGTCAGCAAATCCGCAACCACTTGTCGCAGCTGGCTCCCATCTTGCTCAAGAACAAGTACATGCTGGGTGAAGAATTCTCCATGCTGGACGTGGCGATCGCTCCCCTGCTCTGGCGCCTGGACCACTACGGTATCGAACTGCCCAAGAGCGCTGCTCCTGTGCAAAAGTACGCCGAGCGCGTATTCTCGCGTCCTGCCTACATTGAAGCACTGACTCCTTCCGAAAAAGTCATGCGTCGCTAATCCACTATGCAAGAAACCTCGACCAAGCCTTACCTGCTGCGCGCTCTACACGAATGGTGTTCCGACCACGGATACACCCCACACATCGTGGTCACGGTAGACGCCAACACGGTTGTTCCACGCGGCCATATTCAGGATGGTCAAATCACCCTGAATATCGGGCATCTGGCCACCAATGGCCTGATCCTGGGCAACGACTACATTGAATTCCAGGCCCGCTTTGGCGGCGTCACGGAAGACATTTTCGTACCCGTGGCAGCTGTATCGGCCATCTACGCACGCGAAACAGGCGCTGGTATGGGTTTTGAAGTGGTGGAGTCCGAGCCTTACGCAGAAGGTGACACACCGGACGCCGCTCCTGAAGCTGCACCGGAAGCTCCCGCTGCCAAGAAAGACGCTGACAAGGTCTCGCACCTGAAGATCGTCAAATAAGGCGCGTTCGACGCAGACAAAAATAGAGCCCCGCATGGGGCTCTATTTATTTGGGTTCCAAGCTCGGCAATCACCCTAGCTTTGGCTTTGGCTTTGGCTTTGGCTTTAGCTTGGCTTGGCTTGGCTTGGCTTGGCTTGGCTTGGCTTGGCTTGGCTTGGCTTGGCTTGGCTTGGCAGATCAGTATCAGCTACTTAAACCACCTCAGGGAATACTCAGCCACCTAACGCCACTGAAAATATTTCCCAAGCCTCCAGCCCACCATCTACCCTTGTACTGCCTCCGCTTGATTACGGCGACGCCCAGCCGCCACACGCCACTCCAGCAGGCTCTTGAGCATCACAGACACAATCGCGAACACCGCCAGCAGCGCAGCCGCTGTAAAGGCCGCTGCTGCCTTGTTATCGTTGTTCAGCTGATCCACCAGCAAGGACAAGGTCAAAGTCTGATTCATGATGGTGCCCGACACCACGGACACGGCCCCAAACTCCCCAATCGCACGGGCATTGGTCAACACCACGCCATAGAGCAAGGCCCATTTGATATCCGGCAGCGTCACATGCCAGAAGATCTGCCAGCCGTTTGCACCCAGACTTAAAGCCGCCGCCTGTGCATCCGAGCCCTGAGCCTGCATGATGGGAATCAGGATACGAGCCACATAAGGCGTCGTCACAAAGATAGTGACCATCAAGATACCCGGCCAGGCGAACATCAACTGAATATCACGCGCGCTTAGCCATTGCCCCAGGGACGACTCCACACCGTAGACCACCAGGTAACACAGGCCCGCCACCACCGGAGAGACCGCGTAAGGCAAATCCACCAAGGTACTTAGCAGACGACGACCACGGAACTGGTAATGCGTCAGACACCAGGCCAGCAAGATGCCAAAGACCATATTCAGGGGCACCGTCAGCACCGCCACAAACAGAGTCAACCCGATGGCATGCAGCATATAGTCCTCTTGCAGATTGCTCCACAAGGCAGGCAAACCATCGCCCAAGGCTTTGGAGAAAATCAGTACCAAGGGGACTACCAGCAGCCCCAGCACCAACACAATGCCCAAGGCCAAAATCAGGCGGTCTGCCGTGCTTTTAGGTGTTTTTCTCATGGTGCCCTCCGCTGCCAGCCCAATAGACGATTCTGCACCATCTGCAAGGTGAACAAGAGCAGCAAGGATGCGATCAAGATCACCGAGGCAATCGCGGCAGCGGCCGGGTAATTGAACTCTTGCAGCCGCACAAAAATCATCAGGGACGACACTTCAGTTTTGAAGGGAATATTGCCCGCAATCATGATGACTGCGCCAAACTCACCCAGGCTACGAATAAAAGCTTGAGACGCTCCAGTCACCAGAGCAGGAATCAGCGGAGGAAACACCACTTTGCTGAAGGTCTGCCAGCCACTGGCACCCAAGGTGTGGGCAACCTCTTCATACTCGGCACCCAGCTCTTCAATCACGGGCTGCACGATACGCACCACAAAGGGCAAACTGGTGAACGTCATGGCCAACACAATACCGGGGTATTGATAAGCAACCTTCCAACCCTCCGGCAGAAACTGGCCAAACCAGCCACCAGGCACAAATAGCGTCGCCAAGGTCAAACCTGCTACCGACGTTGGCAAGGCAAACGGCAGGTCCACCAAAGCATCAATCAGACGGCGCCCCGGAAATTCAAAGCGCGTGATAATCCAGGCAATGATGAAGCCCACCACACTGGCAATCACAGTGGAGTAAAAAGCGGCACTGATCGTGACCTGATAACTGCTGACAACGCGTTTATCAGTCACCGCACGCCAATAATCGGCCAGGCTCATGTCACTGACGTACATGAACAAGGCCGACAAAGGCAGCAGCACAATAATGGACAGGTACAGGACGCTAAAGCCAAAGCTCAGTCCAAAACCCGGCATGACGGGGCGGCGCAGAAAGAAGATGGGCTTTAGCGCAGTCTTCGCCCCGGAATCCTGCGCCCCGCCCACAAGAGTACGACTCATGAATTACTTGGCCAGCAACTGGTCCAACACCCCGTTAGCAGCAAAGTGGCGGCTCTGGATGTCAGTCCAGGAACCCAGAACATCAGTAGGATTGATCAGCTTGACCGGCGCGTACTTGGACTCGAACTCCTTGGCCACGGCAGGATCCGTCACACGGTAGTTGAAGCCAGCCAGCAGGCGCTGAATCTCGGGGGTGTACTGGAACTTCAGATATTCGGTTGCTTCCTTGCGAGTGCCTTTCTGGTCGACCACTCGGTCCACCACGGCTACCGGGAACTCGGCCAATACGCTGACAGGGGGCACCACCACTTCCAGCTCGCTGCCCTTGAACTCATCGCTGGCAGCAATATTGATCACTTCGGATTCAAAGGTCAGCAAAACGTCGCCCTGACCATTCTGGGCAAACGCCACGGTCGCACCACGACCACCTGTGGGGAAGCTTTCTACATTCCCCAGCACCTTGCCGACAAACTCCTTGATCTTGGCTTCGTCACCGCCGAAAGCCTCATTGGCGTACAACCAGGACGCCAAATAGGTGTAGCGGGCATTACCCGAGGTCTTGGGGTTCGGGAACACCAGCTTCACATCGTCACGTACCAAATCATCCCAGGACTTGATGTTCTTGGGATTGCCCTTGCGCACCAGAAAAGCGATGGTGCTGTAGTAAGGCGAGCTGTTGTTCGGGAACTTGCTGGCCCAATCCTTGGCAACCGCCCCGCGTTCGGCCAGGAACTCAATATCGGTAACCTGGTTGAAAGTAACGGTGTCTACTTTCTTGCCCTGGATAATGTCCTGGGCTTGACGAGAGGTCCCAGCAAAAGACTGGTCAATCTTGATGTCTTCACCAGTCGTCGCTTTCCAGTGTTCAACAAACTTGGGGTTAATCGCCGCAAAGGTCTCGCGCGCCACGTCAAACGAGGCGTTCAGCAAAGAAACCTGGGCACTGGCCGTGCCACCCAGCAAAGATGCCAACAACAAGGCAGAGCCAACAACAGACTTCAATTTCATGGTGTTCCCCAAAGGTCCCGGACGCGGCCTTCGGAGCCCGTCACTGATGTTCAATCGCGTGCTATCTATATAAGCGCAGCTTGGATAGATCAGATTATGGGTAGGGAAAAAGGCATTTAAAACGACATTTTCATCATGCTCTTATAACCAGAACCTATCTATTGGCTGGGCTGGCGTGGTGTGCACCACAGCAATATTTTTCTGGTGATTGCTTCTTGGCGAAAAACCCGGCTATAATCGTCAATTCGCCGGCTTAGCTCAGTTGGTAGAGCAGCGCACTTGTAATGCGAAGGTCGAGGGTTCAACTCCTTTAGCCGGCACCACGAATAAAACAAAACGCCAAGCTTTTGAAAGCTTGGCGTTTTGTTTTTCTGCTGTCGGAATCTTGCCTTTACTCTGGCGGGAATGCTTCGTACTGAGACAGATCATCAGTAATCTCATGCCAAGATGCTTTCGAACCTACGAACACATGGCATGTCGGACGCGCACCAGGGTCATCATCCAATACACCTAGCGCCAAGCCTAGCTCCCCCGGCTTCTGATCAAACTTGGTCAAAATATTTGATCCACACCGAGAGCAAAAGCCACGGTGTTCCCCTGGCGAGGACTCATAAAAGCGCAACAGCTCCTGCCCGCGAAACCAATGAAAGTCTTTAGTCTTTACCTTGCCCCGCGCCCTGAACGCAGAACCATGAGACTTGCGACACATACGGCAATGGCAATAGAGCAGATCCGTAATGGAGCCGGTGATATCAAAGACCACGCCTTGGCAAAGACAGCTTCCTTTCACAAGCCATACCCCCAAAGAGTAAATTTCTCGCCGCTGATTTCAGCGGGCGTCGAACGCCTTACTCGATAGAGGATACAAGACATTGGGCCAAATCTGCCGGACGACATAAGGCCGCCAGCCCGCCGCCCCACCTTATAGCCTCACCGGCGTCACCAGCTCCCCTTCCTTGACGAAACGCTCCACATTCTTCAACACCAAATCACACATGGCCGCTCGGGTTTCACGGGTCGCGCTCCCTACATGGGGTAATACTACGACCCGATCATTGCTCAGCAATTCAGTTGGCACTTCAGGTTCGTTCTCGAACACATCGAGCCCTGCTCCTGCCAATTGGCCGTTTTCAAGAGCGGCGACCAGGGCTTTTTCATCCACGACAGAACCACGGGCGACGTTGATAAGGTAGCTGTGGGGCCCAAGAGCGTTCAAGACCTCGGCAGACACCAGGTGATAGGTTTCCGGGCTGCCGGGGCACGCCACGATGAGGAAATCGCACCATTGCGCCAAGGCCAGCAGCGAAGGCTCGTGCTGCCAAGGCAACTCGGGTTTGGCGCTACGTGTGTGATAGCGGATCTCCATGTCAAAGCCGATCGCGCGACGTGCAATCACCTGTCCGACTCGGCCCATGCCCAACATGCCCAGACGCTTGCCGCTGACCCGCGTGCTTGGCATGGTGGGGCCGACACGCGGCCAGTCACCACGCCTAACGTGACGGTCAGAAACAGAAATGCCCCGCACCGTATCGATTAGCAAGCCCATGGCCAAGTCGGCCACGCAATCGTTTAGAACATCCGGCGTATTGCTCAGCATCACCCCACGCGCACGGACGGCATCCAGGTCGATGGCATCGTAACCAACGCCCAGGCTACAAATCGCTTTCAGGTTTGGCAAGGCATCAATCAGTGCCTTGTCTGCGCCCTGCGTTCCGGTGGTGATCAGCACCGTGAATTCAGCTCCGTGCTCACGCAAGAACGCCGCTTGATCAGGCGCATCGCTCAGGATTTCGACCGGGCACAAGGCGGGCAGTTTGCCCGCCAGTGGTGGTGGCAAGGGGCAAGCTTGAAGAATTTTCTGGCTCATGGTCATCATTCGCTCGTAAAAACGTCGAAATCGACTTGTTTCAACAGTGCATTGCTCTGGCGTATGACATGCCCCGCAGCGGCGGCTTTACGGCGATAGTCCAACCAGCGGGGGTCAGCCTCCAAGGCATTACGACGGGCCTCTCGGTCAGCCATATCTTCGTATGCCCACAGGTGCACCACCTGATTCAACTCGCCCACTTCCGTGGTGTAGTAGCCGTGGCAGGGGCCCAGATGTTCGATCTGTATGGCACGTCCTTCCGTCGCGTACAAGGACAGGAAATCGCGCAGCAGGCCGGTGGGGATGGTGTAGGTTCTTTGGTCGATAATCATATTGCGAATCCGTTTTTATCCAAGGTATTTGGGCAAAAGCAGCGAGATGACCGGGAAGGCCAAAAGCACCGCCAGGCGGAAAACGTCGGCTACCACGAAGGGAATCACACCCCGATACAGCGTGCTCATCTTCACGTCGGGCAGCAGGCTTTTCAGGACCATCACGTTCATGCCCACGGGCGGGGTGATGAAGCTGATTTCCGTCACCACCACCACGATGATGCCGAACCAGATCAGGTCAAAGCCCAGGTGCTGCACCAAGGGGTAGAAAATAGGCACGGTCAGCAAGACCATGGACATACTTTCCAACACACTGCCCAGCACGATGTAAATCGCGCAAATCAGCAGAATCACCACGATCGGGCTCATATCGAACTGTTGCACCCAATCCTGCAAATCGCCAGGCATGGAGGTGAAGTTGATGAAGCTGGAAAACAGCAAGGCTCCGATCAGCACCATGAACAGCATCCCCGTGGTACGCGCCGACTCGACCAGCACGTTGGAAAGCACTTGCCAGGTCAAACGGCCACGCAACAGCGCGAACAGGAAGGCACCACACGCACCAATCCCCGCCGCTTCGGTAGAACTGAAGATCCCGCCGTAAATACCGCCCATGACGATGATGAACAGCACCAGCACGCCCCAGACATCGCGCAACGCAAGCAAACGCTCTTTCCAGCTCATGCGCTCGCCGGGAGGGCCCGCATTGGGGTCACGCCAGATCGTCCAGCGCACCGCCAGAAGATAGAAAATAATGGCCAGCAGGCCCGGCAAAATACCGGCAGCAAACATCTTGCCTATGCTCTGCTCGGTCAAGATGGCATAGACCACCATGACAATAGAGGGCGGAATCAGAATGCCCAGCGTGCCACCGGCAGCGATGGAACCGGAAGCCAGCGCACGGCTATAGCCCAGTCTGCGCATTTCCGGATAAGCCACCTTGGACATGGTGGCCGCTGTTGCCAGGCTGGAGCCACACACGGCACCAAAGCCACCACAGGCCACCACCGTAGACATGGCCAAACCACCTTTACGATGGCCCAGGAAGGCATACGCCGCGGCATACAGTTCTTTGGACAACTTGGCTTGAGTAATGAAATTACCCATCAAGATGAACAACGGCAACACGGACAGCAAATACTGAAATCCGCTTTCACGCACGACTGCGCCGGTCATGGCATAGGCAGAAGGCCAATTGCGCATGATGCCAACGCCAATAAAGCCCACCAGGGCCATGGAAAACGCCACCGGCACCCGCAGGAAGATCAAGAGGAGCATGGCTGCAAAGCCAATCAGTGCTTCAGTCATTCTGTGCCTCTTCTTCCAGATGGGCGGTGTCTGCGTTCAGATCCCGGCGAAGCTGAGCCAGCTCCACGATGGTGTTGACGAACAGCATGATGCTCATGAAATAAACAACCGGAGCCAATGGCAGCCCCAGCAAAGTGGTCTGATCCAGGTATTCGGCCGCCGACTCGGCTTGTGTCCAGCTGACCATGGCCAGCAAGGCACTGATTCCAGCAGCCAGCAGGTGGCTGGTGACATGGACGACACGGACACCCTTCTCCCCACCCGGAATAGGCACTACATCAACAACAACGTGTTCACGCGCCATGGTGGCAAACACGATGCCGCAGAAAATGACACCTACCATCAGTATTTCGGTCAGCTCTACCGCCCCCATGACCGATACGTTGAAAATGTAGCGCCCTAATACATCAGCCAGAGTCAGCAAGGCCAGCGAGACCATGCATAACTCGGTCAAACGTCGAAGACCCGCTCTTAATAAAGAGAGAATGGAGTTCATGCTTTGTAGCTCCGGGGCTGCTGGCGCACGAGGCGCACAGCAGGTTCAAGACAGTCTGCGTGTGCTGATCAATTCGCGCTTTCCCGCTGCTTCAGGTCGGCACGAAACTCGGCCAGTACAGCAGGCCCGTCTATGCCCTTGGCCTTGGCAGCATCCAGCCATGCCTGCTCGAAGGACGCTGTGCGCTCTTTGACGGCGGCAATCAGCTCATCGCTGGCAGGATGAAACTGCACCTTGTGCTCTTCCAGGATCTTCATGGCGGCCACGTCTGCATCCCCCCAGGCCTTGCCGCCCAGGCGAGCAATATGCTCACCGGACAGGCTCATCAGAATCTCGCGGTCTTTTTCAGACAAACGATCAAAGGCGCTCGGGTTCATGATGATGCCGTGCAGATCCGCATAGAGGCCACCGGGAAAAACCGTGGCGTGCTTGACCACCGTATCCAGGCGGAAAGAGGCCACAGATTCGGGCGGGAACAGCACGCCGTCCACCACGCCGGTGCTCAGCAGCTCATACGATTCGGAGGCTGGCTTCACAACCGCGTTCACCTTCAGGGCCTTGGACAAGTCGGCCTGCATACCACCACCAATGCGCAGCTTCAGGCCCTCGAAGTCGGCAATGTTCTGTACCTGCTTGTCAGTGGTGTAGACGCTGCCTGGGCCGTGTCCATAAATGCCTAGCAATTTGATACCGCGATGCTCTTTGGCATCTTGCAGGTACTTGCTATAAATGTCCCAGGCCCCCAGCGAAGTAGACTCGGCGCTATTGCCCGAGAAGGGCAGCATGGCAAACTTCATCAAATCAAAATTGCCGGGGTAATAGGAATAGGAAATAAAGGCCAGATCCACAATCCCATTGCGTACCGCATCCAGGTGCCCTACCGGGTTGGTCACGGCCTTGGTCAGAAAGTTGATCTTGACGCGCCCTTCAGTGGCCTGCTCCACCTCTTTGGCCCAGGGCTTCATGAAGTTCGCCACCAGCACATGCGTTTGCGGAATCCAGGCAGAGAAAGTCAGCTCCACAGGCTTGTCCGCTTTTGCGGGACCAGCTGCCACTGCTAGGCTGGTTAAGGCCATACCCAACAGGCGAGAAATCCATCGGTTCTTCATGGGGAAATCCTTTTTTGGTGGTAGATCGTTATAGGTATAGTTAGCCAGGCCCGTCAGGAGACAAGGGCCTGCTCAATCAAGGTTTCGGCATCGCCGTCATGATGCATACCCAACTGCGTGGCGATTGCCGTTGTCAAAGGCGGCCACTGGGCAAACTGCTGGTCAAACTGAGGGTTGGACTGAAAGCTCAATCCCGCATCGGCCCCCCGGCCATAGCGGAATTTGGCAGCCTGTACCAGGTCTGCCACCTGAAGACGCTGGGCGGGAAGATTCCACACCCGACCAGCGGGCAAGCGAGCGGCTTCCAGGCTCGCTGTTGTCAGAAGGTGCTGCACACAGGCGGGCAAGGAAAGCAGCCAGATCCAGCCTTGCGGGCCGATGGGGCACTCGTAAGTGCTTCCAGCAGCCAAGGCATGGATCAAAGAGCTGGCAAATGAAGACAAGGCCGTTTCAGCAGTCATGGGGCGGGCAACCACAGTAGGCAAACGAACCGAGCGGCCATCCAGAAAACCCCGGCGGCTGTAATCGGCAAGCAGCAGTTCCACCATCCGCTTCTGCGTTCCGTAACTTAAAGTGGGTGCGACGGGCGTGTTGTCATCCACCTGCTGGGGCAGTGGCGTACCAAAGACACCGATACTGCTGGCATACACCACAACGGGACACTGGCCTTGCTGTCGCAGATGCTCAAACAAGCCTATCGTGCCGTCTATATTGACGCGCAAACCCCGTGCAAAATTCTCTTCAGCCAGCCGGCTGGTCACCGAGGCCAGATGGAAAACCGTGTCGGGTGCTGGCGTTAGCACCGCCCCCAGCACGGCTTTATCGGACAAGTCACCACTAATGCAACGCAGTCCAGGCAGGTGGGGATAGCCTTGCTCTTCAAAAGCCAAATCCGTCAGCGTCAGGCTTTGAATCTCATTAGCCGCAAGCAGTTTGGCCGCCGCACGAGCAAGCGCTTGACCGATGTAGCCGTTGGCGCCGGTAATCAAGACGTGCTTCATGGCTTATCTCCCGGCAGCCTGCATGCAAGCAGCATCACGCTGACGTGGCGCAGCCAGCACACCACGATCACGCAAGGGCTGGCACCAAGCCAAACCTTCTGAAGGCAAGCCGCGAGGCTGATACTCGCAACCCAGCCAGCTGTCGTAAGCCAAGGCGGGCAAAGCGGCTACGCCTGCCAGCAAATCATGCTGTGCAAGATCAGGCTCGTAGCGACCATCGGCACCCGCGATCTGCACATAGCCAATCCAGGGAGCACAGACTGCCACGCTGGACGGGACATCCAGACTTTCTTTGACGCAGTGGTAGTAATCAAACTGCAGACGCAGGCGCGGGGAGTTGAAATGCTGGAGCACCTCAATGACCTGCTCGGGCAAATAATAGAAGTACCCGGCCATATCGCTGCGGTTGAGCGCCTCCAGCGTCAGCACCAGATCATCCGCTTCAGCCAGGGCCAAAGCCTGTTCCAGATTACTGAGCAGTGCGGCCCGACAGTCTTGCTGTGCAAAAAGGCTGACGTCACCCGCCATCACATGAATACGGCGGCAGCCGGTAGCCTGTGCCACAGCACGGGCGCGATCAAAGGCTTCCTGAAACTGCGCCTGTGCGCCGGGAATGGCCGCCCAGCCCAAACGGCCCTGCCCCTCGCCTATCGGCGTATTGATCAGTGTCAGTTCCAGCTTGGCGGATTGCAACTGACTGGCGTACCAGTCGGGTGCATAGTCATAGGGCAGTAAAATCTCGACGCCCTGAAAACCGTCAGCCGCTGCAGCCTCGAAACGTTCGCTCCAGTCCAGATGCCGATACAACCAGCTGAGATTAGCGGATAGTTGCATGGGAGCCGCCTGTCTTATGCGTCTATCTGGCGAAGGAAGGCGTCACGCTGCTCAGGCAGCACAACGCTGACCAAGGCAGACACTTCGGCCTGACCCAAACCCATGGCGCTTGCCACGCGCAACATTTGCTGCACGCTGGCCGCAACCGGCATAGGCGCACCGCTTTGTTGAGCATTGGCGATCAAGGTGTCGATATCCTTGAGCATGGTCGAGAGCGCACCGATGCTTTTCGCCTGGGCTTCTATCATGCGCGGGGCAAAGATCTGCAAGGGCTTGGAGTCCGCCCAGCCGCCCGCCAGCGCCGGTGCCAGCTTGTCCACATTGATGTTATTGCGCTGGGCAAAGCCAATGGCTTCGGCCAGCGCCGCAATCGAGGTCGCCACGATGGCCTGATTGCACAGCTTGGTCGCCTGCCCGGTACCGGAAGGCCCCATATGCGTAATATTGCCGGCATAGGCGCGCATGGCGGCCTCGGCTTCAGCCATATGGGTTTCACTACCGCCCGTCATGATGGCCAGGGTACCGGCCTCCACGCCGGGAATACCGCCAGACACCGGGGCATCAATCCAGTCCGCTCCGCAGCTTTCCAGCAAACGGGCGGCCAATTTGCGTGTGGCCTCGGGGTCGATACTGGAGTGATCCACCAGCCATTTAAGGCCCGTTGCCTGAGCAATCCCGTCCGCACCGAACACCACAGCCTCGGCAGCCTTGGCATCAAACAGGCATAACAAGACGCCGTCGGTGCCTTCAGCCGCTTCACGTGGCGTGCCCACAATCTGCGCGCCGAGCGCTGCCAGCGGTTCGGCCTTTTCTCTGGAGCGATTCCAGACTTTGACCTCGTGACCCGCTTTCAGCAGGCGCTGCACCATGGCAGCACCCATCAATCCCAAACCGCAAAAACCGAGTTTCATCTTATACGTCCTCAAGCTGCTCTTGCGGCCACTCGGCAGCACCCGAATGAGTCACTGCCCCTTCATTGGTCGGTCCAACCAAGCGTGCGTACTTCTCCAGCGCGCCAGCCAAACGATCTCGTACGAAGGGTTTCCATTGCTCTCTGCGTGCAGCCAGCTCCTCGTCGGACACATGCAGCTGCATGCTGCTTTGCGTGGCATCGATGGTGATACGGTCGCCGTCGCGCACCAAGCCGATGTTCCCACCGGCTGCCGCCTCGGGGCTGGCATAGCCAATACACATGCCACGTGTCGCGCCGGAGAAACGGCCATCGGTCAGCAGTGCTACTTTCTCGCCATTGCCATGGCCGTAAATAGCCGCAGTAACGCTTAACATCTCGCGCATGCCGGGGCCGCCTTTGGGTCCTTCGTTGCGGATGATCAGTACATCGCCAGTCTCGTAGGCCTGCTTGGATACCACGGCCATGCAATCTTCCTCGGTTTCAAAGACGCGAGCACGGCCTTCAAAAACCAAAGACTTCAAGCCGGCAATCTTCAGCAAGGCGCCATCGGGGCACAGATTGCCCTTGAGCACGACCAGACCGCCCGACGCATGGATGGGCTGATCGCTGCTACGCACGATACGGCCATCCACATCGGGGAAGCTCTCCAGGGCTTCGGCCAAGGTTTCGCCGGTAATGGTCAACACATCGCCGTGTAGGTGGCCGCTTTTCAGCAGTGCCTTGAGCACTACAGGCACCCCACCGATCACGTCCAGATCGCGAGCCAGATAACGGCCGCCAGGCTGCAGGTCGGCAATCAGCGGCGTGCGGTTGAACACTTCGGCCAGATCGTCCATGGTGAAACGAATGCCCACTTCGTGTGCAATGGCAGGGATATGCAAGGCCACGTTGGTCGAGCCGCCAGTCGCTGCAACAGCCGCTGCGGCATTTTCCAGACTCTTGCGGGTGATGAGATCACGCGGCAAAGGCCCCCCGTTTTCCAGAATCTCCATCACGCGGCGACCAGCTCGGCGAGCCAGTGCGTGCCGCTGGCTGTAAACCGCCGGGGTGGTCGACGAACCCAGGAAGGACATGCCCAAAGCCTCTGCCACCATACCCATGGTATTGGCGGTGAACTGGCCCGGACAGGAGCCCACGGTCATGGCACAGGTGCGCTCAATGCCGTGCAGTTGCTCCAGGGAAATCGCCCCAGTCTGATAACGACCCACACCCTCAATGGCAGTCAGCACCGTGTTTTCAGTGCCATCGGGCGAGTAGCCCGGCAACATGGAGCCACCGTAAATGAAAACCGAAGGGACATTGAGGCGCGCCATGGCCATCAGGGTGCCGGGCAGCGTCTTGTCGCAACCGCCCAAACCAACCAGAGCGTCATAGGCATGGCCACGCACGGCTATTTCCATGCTGTCGGCAATCATCTCGCGCGAGACCAGACTCATGCGCATGCCAGCGTGGTTCATGGAGGTGCCATCGGACACGGAAATCGTGTTCATCATGACGGGTACACCACCACCTTGGGCTACACCCAGGCGCACGCTGTCTGCTTGTGGGCCCAGCGATTTGGAACAGGGTGTGTTGTCTCCGGCGGTGCCAATGATGGCGACCATCGAACGGTCCAGATCATCATCGTCCAGGCCTGTTGCACGCAGAAAGGCTCGGTGTGGGGTGCGAGTCACGCCCTCGGTCACTGCTTTTGATCTATGTTTTTTTAGCATGGTCTTTGGTGGTGATGAGTAGTTGAGAGATCGACTTAATCGGCCAGGTCCAAGCGGTCGAAGATCCAGGAAACATCTTCCTGAATGTATTGGCGCGCCTGGGCAAAATTGCCCGCGCGCAGCGCTTTGACGGTGGATTCGTGCAGGTGATCGGCAGAGTCTTCGTTGTGCAGCTGCTCGCGGGTTTCACGCAAGTAAGCGCCCGACTGCAGCCACAGGCTCTCGATCATGGCGAGCATGACGGGAGACTGAGCAGCTCCGTAAATCGTGAAATGAAAGATCCGGTTTTTTTCCAGACTGCTGGCCACGCCTTTGGGCGTGCGGCGCTCTTGGGTGATTTCTTGCGCCAGTTGTTCCAGCTGATCCAGCACGGACGGAGTCAGGAAAGGCCCCGCCCATTCGGTGACGGTGCCTTCGATCAAAACACGGGCGCGGCGAATATCGCTCAGGCAGGCTTTGGTGATCAAAGGAACACGGGTAGTGCCGTTAGGCAAAGGCTCCAGCCCCTGCTGTGCCACCAGACGGCGCAGTGCTTCGCGCACGGGCATGGTGCTGGTGCCCAGCGCATCGGCCAGGTACTGAATGCCAAGCACTTGGCCCGCACGGTACTCACCGTGCATCAGCTTGTTACGTAGGGCTTGATAGACCGCTTCGTTGACGGATTGCCGAACGATGGGTTGAAAAGCTTCGAGCGGAGCGCTTGTGCTTGCAGCATCTGAATGTTTCATTAAATTCCGTCACAACGTGAATTCGAGCAAAGATTTGTGATTTTTGATCAATTCTAAGGACGGACTTCTACGACAACAAATCAGAGCTAACCCTTAGCCACCTGATTCGTGATGAGCGACTCGACACGCTTTGTGAGCGAGCCGCGCATCAGCTTTTGCAGAGCACTTGATCAGGCTGCAGGGCCGGCCATTGCTGGGATTGGCAGTGCGTTAAGGCCCTTGAATTCCTGCAAGGAAAAACTGGTCTGCGCTTGCCGGACACCGGGTAAACGATGCAATTTTCGTTGCAACAATTCCGAATAGCTGTCCAGATCCTTGGCCACGACCATCAGCAAAAAATCCGCCGGACCGGCAATGCCGTGGCACATCACCACCTCCGGAATATCGCGCACAGCCTCTACAAATTGCACCGAACGCTCTTCATTTTGAAAGTCCACACTGATGCTGACAAAGGCCACCACGCCATAACCCAGGCCACGACGATCCAGCCGGGCGTGGTAGCCTGAAATAAGCCCGGCTTCTTCCATGCGTCGAATCCGACGCCAGCAAGGCGACTGCGATATACCCACTTTTTGCGCCAGCTCGCTTGTTGTCAGCCGGGCGTTTCCTTGCAGCTCGGCCAGCAAACTGCCATCCACCTGATCCAGTTCTATTTGCATAAAAAAACCCGTTTTTTAAGTTTTTCAGAAAAAGTTATGCTTCTATAAAAAACAGCTTGGCGCAAGACCCTTAAATCCATAAGATCAACGCATAAATTTAAGTGGGATGAAATTATGAAACCACAGACCCATTTCAGCTTTACCCCTATGCCCGCCTACTCAGGTGACCGCATCCTGCCGCTGATGGAGACCTTCGGGCAAGATGCATTGCAAACTCCTCTCGGCGCGCAACGCGACTTTGATTTTCTATCGACCCACGCGACCTGTTCCACAGGTCGCGCAGATCATTATTAACGTACCGGGAACAGAACAAATGAATGCTTCCAAAGCATCGGCTGACAAGGGAATCAGCGAGACAGAGCGCATTGTTTCGGAAGAAAAAGCGCAGTTGGATTTCAGCCAATCCATGAGCTATGGCGACTACTTGCACCTGGACGAGGTGCTGGGCGCTCAGCACCCGCTCTCGCCTGCCCACGACGAAATGCTGTTCATCATCCAGCACCAGACCAGCGAACTCTGGATGAAACTGATGCTGCATGAAGTGACCGCCGCCACTGCAGCCATCGCAGCCGACCGCTACGCCGACACCTTCAAGATGATGGCGCGGGTCTCGCGCATCATGGAGCAGCTGGTCAGTGCCTGGACCGTGCTCTCGACCATGACCCCGCCGGAATACACGGCGATGCGCCCTTATCTGGCCAGCTCCAGCGGTTTTCAAAGCGCGCAGTATCGCTGCATTGAATTTGCTCTGGGCAACAAGAATGCGGCCATGCTCAAGCCCCATGCCCATAGGCCAGACCTGCTCCAGATGGTCGACAAGGCGTACCGTGCCCCTTCGCTCTATGACGAGTCGCTGCGCCTGCTGGCCCGCCAGGGCTTTGCCATTCCCGCCGATCACCTGGACCGTGACTGGACACAGCCCTACGAAGCCAGCCCCGAGGTGGAAGCTGCATGGTTGGAGGTCTACCGTGACCCGCATGCACACTGGGATCTATACCAGCTGGGCGAGAAGCTGACCGACATTGAGGACGCCTTCCGTCTTTGGCGTTTCCGCCATGTCACGACTGTTGAGCGCGTCATCGGCTTCAAACGCGGCACGGGCGGCACAGGCGGCGTCAGTTACCTGCGCAAGATGCTCGATGTGGTGCTGTTCCCCGAGATCTGGACTGTTCGGACCGCGCTGTAATGCAAGCCCCACAGGACTTACTCTCCGCGCAGGAGCGCGAACGTGAATACTCGCCCAGTTCCTGTATAGGCGGGAACTACGCACCCTATATCGAGGACTACGCCACACTTAGCGCAGCAGCTTTGCAAAACGGAGCTCGGCATGCCGAGCTTGCCTATGGCAATGCCGCCGCGCATAAGCTTGACCTCTTTTTACCTGCACCCCGCGACTCGGAATCCCTCCCGCCGCTGCTGCTATTTATTCATGGCGGCTACTGGCAGGAGCTTTCCAAGGCTTCCTCTTTATTCTCGGCCCCGGACTGCACCGAGGCCGGCATTGCCTTTGCCGCCATTGAGTACACCTTGGCACCGCAAGCCTCTGTCCACGACATGGTGCTGGAGTGCCGCCAGGCTCTGCGCTGGCTGCATCAACATGGCGAAGAACTGGGCTTTGACCCGCAACGTATCGTCGTGTCTGGCAGTTCTGCCGGCGCGCATCTGGCTGCCATGTGCTGCTTGCGTGGATGGAAAGATGATGCCGATTTACCCGTAGGGGCACCCGCAGCGGCGGTACTCGTTTCAGGCATTTACGACCTGCAGCCCCTGATTGGCACCAGCATCAATGAGGCACTGTCTCTGGACACGGCGAGCGCACAAGCGATCAGCCCCCAACTGCTTGATCTGACGGGCTTTCCGCCCGCCATCATCAGCTGGGGAGAAATCGAAACCTCGGAGTTCAAACGCCAGAGTCAGGCTTTTGCCGATGCGCTTGATGCACTAGGTGTCCGGTATCTGCCCCCCATCGAAATGCCAGCACGCAACCACTTCGATGTCATTCTTGACCAGGCTCGTCCCAACACCCGCTTGGGCGATGCCACGCACGCGCTCTTTGCGTCCTTGCCGGTCACCCCTACTCGGAGCAAGTGATGAAACAAGTTGTCGACGTCGGACTGCCACCCCTGAAGCAAGCGTTTTCCTGGGCCGTCAAAGCCAAGGGGGAAATGCTGTTTACGGTGAACGGACCTGTGCGGCCGGACGGCAGCATTGATACGGGAAGCATCGAGCAGCAAGCTCGCCTGACCTTTGCCAATCTGCAACGGGCCACGCAAGCGGCCGGGGGCAGCCTGGAAAATGTCACCCAAGTGCTGATCTACATGACCGATGTTGCCGACATGGACAGCATCGACAAGGTGTACAGAGAGTTTTTCTCCGCGCCCTTCCCCAACCGCGCCAGTGTTGGCGTTGCAGCCTTGGTGGAGCCGGGCATGAAGCTGGAAGTTCTGGCGTACGCGATGATCCCCTAAGGCCTGCAGAGGCGGACGAGCATCCAGCCAAGCCGCCCGAGCCTTGATCAACAAGCGTGTTGATTACAGCGAGTCAAACGGATCCTGGGTGCTTGGCAAACCGGTGTCATCCCCCAGCACAAAGCGCGGGATAAATTGCAGCACATACTGCCGCATGGCCTCGACCAGGCGCTGCGCATCCGGACGCAGTTCGCGGGATCGCAAGGACACCACACCGACCATATAAGGCACATGGATATCAATCGGGCGCAACACGACGTTGGGCAGTGGCAGGCCGTGGGCGGTAAAGGGGTCAATCAAGGACACGCCTACCCCTTGGCTGGCCAGAACCAGGCCTTCCAACGAGGAGGCAACCTCGATATGACGGATATCTTCCGGGGCTTCCGGACTGGCACGCAGCAAGGCGGTTGCCAGGGTATGACGCAAGCGGTGGCGGTTCTGGATGGAAATCAGGGGGGTGCCCTGAATATCACTGAGACGCACCAGTTCCTGTTTGGCCAGGGGATGATTGACGGCCATGCCCAGCAGGCAGGGGCTTTGACCTGACCAATGCAAGGTGCAGCCATCAATGTCCAGCGGCAAACTGGTCACCGCCAGATCGGCCCGTCCTTCGTCAATGGCTTGCACCACTTCTTCCGGCTTTACCGTATCAATAATCAGCTTTTGCTTGAAGGCCGGATCGTGCTGCTCCATGATGCCCAGCGCTTGCGGCACCAGGCCAATCGCCAAGGCGTGAGTAGTCACGATGCGCAGGGGTCGCAGGCCCCCACGGGCGATTTCCAGAGCGCGGCTTTGCAGCACCTCCAGATTCATCAGCACGGGCCGGGCTTCCAGATAGAACTCGCGCCCTTGTTCAGTCAAGGTGACCTGCGGACGGGTGCGGGTAAAAAGCCTGAAGCCCAGTTCCTGTTCCAGCTCCTGGATCTGGCGGCTAACCACTGGCTGAGAGCGGTCCAGCAGTCTGCCAGCAGCGGTAACACTGCCAGCAGACATTACCGCTGCAAAGGCTTCTAATTGGCGAATTTCCATGTCGTTCTATGTGAATGCCGCATTTATCAACACGGAATATTCTAATGCGGAATAGTTAGCCGGACTAGCGTTTCACACCGAAACATTGATCCAGCGTGGGGAAAGAACCATCACGCACTTCAGCCGCGTATTGACCGGCTGCCTGGGAGATCAAGGCACCCACATCCGCGTAGGGTTTGGCGAACTTGGGGATCTTGCCATTGGTCAGACCCAGAATGTCTTCCGTCACCAGAACCTGGCCATCACATGCGGGGGACGCACCGATACCGATGGTCGGAATGGCGATGGTTTCAGTAATACGGCGACCCAGACCTTCTGCCACCCCTTCCAGCACCACCCCCCAGGCACCCGCCTGTGCGTGAGCCACCGCGTCTTCCAGCACACGTTGGGCAGCCGCATCTGTCATGCCTTGAGCCTTGTAACCGCCCATGGTGTTGACGTACTGGGGCATCAAACCCACGTGTGCCAGCACGGGCACACCGCGCTCGACCAGGAAGCGCGTGGTTTCAGCCATGGCCTGACCGCCTTCCAGCTTCACCGATTGGGCACCGCTGATGGCGAGCATACGCGATGCATTGGCAAATGCCTGCTGGGGTGATTCCTGATAGCTGCCAAACGGCATATCCACGACAATACAAGCATGTTGAGTCGCACGCACCACGGCAGCAGCATGGGCCGCCATCATATCGACCGTAATGCTTAAGGTATCGGGCATGGCATAGCCCACCATAGCGGTCGAATCGCCCACCAGAATCATATCCAGGTGCTCGTCCAGCATACGTGCGATAGGCGCGATGTAGGCTGTTAATGAAGCAATTTTTTGTTTGCCCTTGCAGGCGATCAAGGCGGGTACGCTAACGCGGACCTGCGTGGTATGTACGCTCATACTTACTCCAGCTGGAATCCCATAGAGCTAAAGCTTATATGGGATTATGAATGATGCAGATTGCAACATCTTAAGAAAAAATCCAGTCGACGCCTCTATAATCGCCGCAGGACAAAAAACAATAAGCTAATTTCCTGCCTACGTACAAGCTTCGCGTGTCCATCCCATGCGGATTCAGGTCCTTTTAAGGACTTTTGCTTTGACACCGCCTGTACTCTAGAGCCCGATCGTTCCCAATGCGCGGTGGTTTCATCAGCCATGTCCTGGCTGTTTTGCCGTGCACTCAACCGAGGAGAGACCTATGTCGACTACCCCCCCAACAATCACCTTCCACGACGATAACCGTGCGCCACAACTGGGCATGGGCGTGTGGCAGGTACCTGCCGAGCAAACGGCCGATGTGGTGTGCAGTGGCATCGAAGCAGGCTACCGCCTGATCGATACCGCCGCCATCTACGGTAACGAGGCCGAGGTGGGCCAAGGGATTCGTCAGTCCAAGGTGCCACGCGAAGAGCTGTTTGTGACCACCAAGCTGTGGAATGACATGCATGGCCACGACAATACCCGTGCAGGCTTTGAAGAAAGCATGGACAAGCTGCAGCTGGATTATGTGGATCTGTACCTGATTCACTGGCCCGTGCCCAAGAACCGCCAGTACATCCAGACTTGGGAAACGCTGATCAATCTGCGCAATGAAGGTCGTGTGAAGTCGATTGGGGTGTGCAACTTCCTGCCCCAGCACCTGCAAACCTTGCTGGACAAGACAGGTGTGTTGCCCGTACTGAACCAGATCGAGCTGCACCCCGGCTTTCAGCAGGCTGAATCGCGCCATTACCACGAAGACCACGCCATCCAGACGCAAGCCTGGAGCCCGCTGGGATTGGGCACGCTGTGGGACAACCCGGTGTTGAACAAGATTGCCAAGGAACATGGCCGTTCCGTGGCGCAAATCATGCTACGCTGGCAGATTCAGCTGGGCAATATGGTGATTACCAAGTCCAACTCCCCCGAGCGCCAGCGCGACAATATGGACATTTTCAGCTTTGAGCTAAGCGAAGCCGATATGGCCGCCATTGCCAGCCTGGATCAGGCCGACGGCCGTCTTGGCCCGGATCCAGAGCTGTTCCGCCTGCCCAAAAGCACCGTCCAGGACTAAGCCTTGGGGCGCACCCGACGCGCAGGCCCGGACAAGAAGGCTGCAAGAAGGGGCGCCAGGGCAAACAACCACAGCAGAGCCTGCGCCGACTGGCGTGCGCCCTGCACCCCACCGGGGTCCACAAAGCCCGAGGCTGTCGTAATGATTCCTGCCAAGGCCGCACCCAATGCCATCGTGAACAACTGCAAGGTGGTAATGGCGGCCGAGGCAATATTCTCCTGCCCCTTGGGCGCGGAATGAAATACCCGCGTCAGCAAATGCGGCCAGGCCAGACCAATTCCCACTCCGACTCCCAATAAAGACAGATACAAGGCCCAGGAATAGTCCGTCCCTTCACTCAAGCCTACCCACGGGATAAAGACGCCCAAGGCAGCCAATGACAAGCCCGAGAGCACAGGCCCGGCAATAATCATGCGATCCCCGGTTTTCAGCCCCCGACTGGAGCTGGCAATAGAACCCAGGGTCCAGCCGCCTGACATCAAGGCCGTCAGATAGCCTGCTTTCAGCGGGCTCATGTGGTGGATGATCTGCAGGAAATAGGGAATGAAAATTTCCGTTGCCACGGCCACGCTGACCAGACCAATACCGGCATACAGACTGCCCAAGGCCGTGCTGATGGAGTAAGTGCCCTGCGGAAACAGGCGACTGGTGGACTTGCTGTCGACACGCGCCATCAAATAAACCAGAATCGCCCCGCCCAGCACACCGGCCAGATTGATCATCCAGGAAGTAGACAGGCTACCTGCGGACATGACCAGCACAGAAGCGGTCAGCAGCAATACCTTGCCCAAAGTGGAACCGGATTTACGGGTTTCAGGTGCACGCGCATCGCGCAATTGCGTCCAGACCAGGATCGCCAGCAAAGCAGCACATGGCAGGACACTCCAGAAGGCCAGACGCCACTGCCCCATCTGGGCAAATACCCCACCAATCGCCGGGCCCGACAAGGTTGCCACACCCCACATACTGGATACCAAGGCCATGACGCGCGGCCAAAGTCGCTCTTCAAATACCAGCCGGATCGAAGAATAGCTCAGGCCCAGCAGCAAGCCACCGCCCAAACCTTGAATCGTGCGGGCAAAGAGCAGGAAAGGCATGGAAGGCGCTGCCGCGCACAGGGTCGTGCCAATGGCAAAGAACAGCAAGGACATCAAAAAGCTGTAACGCAGACCCAGTTTTTCCAGAACTTGTGGCGACAGGGCCGAGCCCAGAATCGAGGCCACCACAAATAGCGTGGTATTCCAGGCGTAGTACTCCAGCCCGCCGATATCCTCCACCACCGAGGGCAGAATCGTAGTCGCCACGTACACGTTGATCGCATGAACGGCCACGCCCCCGGCCAAGGCCAGTGAGCGCAAGCCATTACGGCCAGACAGGAGTTCAGACCAAGACGCTTCTTGGGTATTTGCCATTTTTCTTTATCCAAACAAAGAGCCGGCAACCGTGCCGGCCCTTCAAACACACCAGTGCGCCAGTTGCACAGGGCACAACTGACGCACTGTTGGGCGTGCATGCACACGCCTGGGCCTGCTACGGGGCTTACGCCTTCAACAAGCCCCGCAAAACGTACTGCATGATGCCGCCGTGACGGTAGTAATGCGCTTCGCTAGGCGTATCAATTCGGACCAGAGCCTCGAACTCGATATCGCCCGCACGCACTTTGACCTTCTCGGGAATCTTGTCCTGATTCAGGGCGGTAATGCCTTCGATATCAAAGACTTCATCCCCCGCCAGGCCCAAGGTTTCGGCGTTCTGGCCAGCCGGGAACTGCAAAGGCATCACGCCCATGCCCAGCAGGTTGCTGCGGTGAATACGCTCGTAGGACTCGGCAATGACTGCACGGACGCCCAAGAGCACCGTGCCTTTGGCCGCCCAGTCACGCGAAGAACCCGAACCGTATTCCTTGCCGGCCAGAATCACCAGCGGGACAGCGGCATTCAAGTAATTGCGCGAGGCATCGTAAATCGTGGCTACTGGTGCGCCATCTTGCGTGAAGTCGCGTGTATAGCCGCCTTCTGTACCCGGAGCCAATTGGTTGCGCAGACGCACGTTAGCGAAAGTGCCGCGAATCATGACTTCATGGTTACCGCGACGCGAGCCGTAAGAGTTGAAATCCTGCGGTTTGACGTCGTGATCCATCAAGTACGTTGCCGCAGGCGAGGTACGCGCAATCGAACCGGCGGGGCTGATGTGGTCGGTTGTCACCGAATCACCCAGCTTGGCCAGCACGCGAGCACCGCGAATGTCCGAGACAGGGCTTGGATCGCGCTTCAGGTCAATGAAGTAAGGCGGTTTGCGCACGTAGGTGGAATCATCCTGCCACTCGAAACGATCCCCTTTGGGGGTAGGCAGAGAGCGCCAGCGCTCGTCACCGGCGAACACATCGGCATAACCATCACGATACATATCCGAGGCAATCGCCTTGCTGATCACATCCTGCACTTCAGCGGCAGACGGCCAGATGTCTTTCAGGAATACATCCTTGCCATCGCTGCCCTGCCCCAAAGGCTCGTGGTACAGGTCAATATCCATGGTGCCCGCCAAGGCGTAGGCGACCACCAGCGGTGGCGACATCAGGTAGTTCATCTTCACTTCGGGGTGAATACGGCCCTCGAAGTTGCGGTTACCGGACAGCGTGGACACCACGGCCAGATCGTTCTGGTTAATGGCCTGGCTGACCTCTGGAATCAAGGGGCCAGAGTTACCAATACATGTAGTGCACCCATAGCCAACCAGATCAAAACCGAGCTTGTCCAGATAGGAAGTCAGGCCTGCACGCTGGTAGTAGTCCGTGACCACGCGCGATCCGGGGGCCAGACTGGTTTTCACCCAAGGCTTGCGGCTCAAGCCCTTTTCCACGGCTTTCTTGGCCAACAGACCGGCGGCCATCATGACGCTGGGGTTGGAGGTATTGGTACACGAGGTAATGGCGGCAATCACCACTGAACCGTGATCCAGCTCACACTGGCTACCATCGGCCAAGGTGAATTTCACAGCAGCTTTACGGGGTGCTGGCGGCTTATGCGAAGGCACGTCCGACGCGGGGAAACTTTCTTCCACGGCCTCATCGTAGGTCGCTACATCGTCACCCAGCAAGTCGCGCACAGCGGTACGGAATGCAGGCTTGGACGAGGACAGCGCAATGCGGTCCTGGGGACGCTTGGGGCCAGCAATCGAAGGAACAACGGTGGACAGATCCAGCTCCAGGCGCTCGGAGTAGCGAGGCTCGTGCTGCGGATCGTGCCACAGGCCCTGAACCTTGGCGTAGGCACGTACCAGTTCGATCTGCTCTTTGCTGCGGCCCGTCAGCTCCATATAACGCAGGGTTTCCTCGTCGATGGGGAACATGGAGATGGTGGAGCCGTATTCAGGGCTCATATTGCCGATAGTGGCACGGTTGGCCAACGGCACAGCGCTGACGCCGGGGCCGTAGAACTCCACAAACTTGCCGACCACCCCATGCTGACGCAGCATATCGGTAATCGTCAGCACCAGGTCGGTAGCCGTGGTGCCCTCAGGCATTTGGCCCGTCAGCTTGAAGCCCACAACGCGGGGGATCAGCATGGAAATGGGCTGGCCCAGCATGGCGGCTTCGGCCTCGATACCGCCTACGCCCCAGGCCACCACGCCCAGACCGTTCACCATAGGCGTGTGCGAGTCCGTGCCCACACAGGTATCGGGATACGCCAGCTGACGGCCTTGTTCATCGCGCGTAAAGACCACGCGGGCCAAATGTTCCAGGTTCACCTGGTGAACAATACCGGTGCCCGGTGGCACGACCTTGAAGTTATCAAAAGCACTTTGGCCCCAGCGCAGGAACTGGTAGCGCTCCATATTGCGCTCGTATTCGATTTCCACGTTGCGTTCAAACGAGCTGGGCTTGCCAAAGTCGTCCACGATCACCGAGTGGTCAATAACCAGCTCTACCGGTGCCAGGGGGTTGATTTTTTGCGGATCACCACCCAAGGCCTGCATGGCTTCACGCATGGCGGCCAGGTCCACAACGGCTGGCACGCCGGTAAAGTCCTGCAGCACAACGCGTGCGGGGGTAAAGGCGATTTCACGATCGGGCTCGGCAGCAGGGTCCCAGGCGGCCAGGGCGCGAATATCATCGGCCGTGACATCGCCACCATCTTCAGTGCGCAGCAAGTTTTCCAGCAGGATCTTCAAGCCATAAGGCAGGCTGGCAACATCCAGGCCATCTCCACGAACCGCATCTAACCGATAGTAGTCGTAGGACTGCCCGCCGACATCCAACTGGTGCAAAGCCTTAAAACTATCTACGCTTTTCATATCGGGATCTCCATGGAAAAGTGCCGGCCGATACCATCCAATCTACCCAGCCAGCGATACACATGTGGTAACTGTCTATTGGTCTAGACCATTTCACATCTTACACTCTGGCGTAATCCCCTGCCCTGCGCGACGTCCTTCCTGTGGCCTTAGGTCACACCTCCTCAAACTCGGAAACATTCTTTACGTATAATGTTTTAGGCGTCTTACGCCCGTCTGTTCGGCCTCCCCCGCCCCTCCCTTTACTTCGAGCGTTCGCCCATCCTCATGTTTTTTGTTGATCTGCGCCGGCTGATTCTCTTGCTGGCTACTGCCAGCAGTCTGCTGACCATGGGCTACACCTTGTATGGAGCCTATTCAGCGGAGCGTTCCTTGCTGATCGAGCAAGCTCTGGAAAAGAACCGCGCCTACGCGCTGAAACTGGCCAGCAGCACCGATGCCTTCATCGCCAATTTGCAACAGCAACTTCGTTATAGCGCCAACGAACTCTCCCGTTCCCTGAATCAGGGCAACGAGCCCATGCTACGTGACGAAGTCAGGCGCCTGAAAGAACAAAACAACAGCTTTAACTCGGTTTTGATTCTGAATACCGAGGGCCGGGTTCTGGCCAATGCTCCCCAACAGCTCAACCTGCTTGGCACGACACTGCGGGGGGAAGGCACGCAACTGGCACTGAAAACCCGGAAACCCGTGGTCAGCCCACCCTATCTGTCCGCCACCGGGCGCTTGCTGATCTTCCTGTCGCACCCGATTTTTGATGCAGAAGGCAATTACAAAGGCCTGGTAGGTGGTTCCATCTACCTGCACGAGCCCAATAGCCTGAACGCCTTGCTGGGCGAGCACTTTTACCGTGATGGTTCTTACATTTATGTAGTTGACCAGCACAAACGGCTGATTTTTCACCGTGACGTCGCCCGGATTGGCGAAGTCATACACGGCAACCCGGCCATTGACGCTGTCAGCCAGGGCGAGAGTGACGCTCTGTCCCTGCGCAACGTGAAGGGCGTAGACATGCTGGCCGGTTTCGCGCCCAGCAACGATGTGAAATGGGGAGTCGTGGTGCAAAGCCCCACCAAAGTGGTGCTGGATGAATTAACGGTCCTGCTGGGCAAAGTACTGCGCAATTCCATCCCCTTTTTCCTGGCCGTGCAGATCCTGATCTGGATGTTGGCCATGCTGATCGCCAAACCCTTGCGACAACTGGCTCGTCAGGCTCCGCATCTGGATTCAGCCAAGGCCAGCTCGCGCATCGAACAAGTTCATGCCTGGTATTTTGAGTCCCGCCAGATCAAGCTGGCCATGTTGCTGGGCTTGAAACGTGTTAATCGCAAAATGGGCGTCATGGATGTGGAGCGCAATACCGACCCGCTGACCGGCCTGAACAACCGCCGGGGCATGGCTGTTGTGCTACAGCAATGGAAGGAAACGGACACGCCCTTTTCCGTGCTGACGGTGGATATCGACCACTTCAAGCGCGTGAACGACACCTACGGGCACGATGTGGGCGATCTGGTGCTGAGCTTTCTGGCCGACACCATGCGGGCCTGCACCCGCGATACGGACCTGATCTGTCGGGTCGGGGGTGAAGAGTTCTGTATTTTTCTGCCCGATCAGGATGTAGACCAGGCCGTGCAACTGGCCGAGCGCCTGCGCATTTTGATCAGCGAAACCAATAGCCCAACTGGCTCACCCATTACGATTTCCATTGGGTTGGCGCACTGGCCCTTGCATGCCCGAGAACACAGCACAGTGTTGAAACTGGCGGACGAAGCGCTTTACAAGGCCAAGCGCAATGGACGCAACCGCGTAGAAATTTGCGATCCTGTCGCCAGCGACGCTCAGAGCAGATCAGCTTAAAGACGGCGCAAGACCTTGATACGCACATCCACCTGAAGATCCAGGCTCGTCAATTGGCGAGCCTGCTCCAGCCCTTGCGCGCTGGCTCGGAACAAATGGGGCGTCATCAAGAGCAGATCGGCAATTTTCTCTTGTGAATCAAGGCTGATCTGACAACGAACACGTTCAACAGCTTCCAGACTGAAACCGACCGGGGACTGCAAAGTCTCGTCCTTATCGGCTTTCAAGGTCGGATAAATAATGCGGCGCAGCTCCAGCAAATGGTCTGGGCCCGCTTCAACCTGCACCCAGATACCGCCCGGCTTCAGCGCGCGCAAGAACTCCTCGGGCACGGCAAAACCAAACATGCACAGCAAGGCATCCAAAGCACCATCCGGCACGGGCAATTGAGCATTGCTACCCACCAGCCAACGTATGTCCGAGGAACTGCGCGCCGCCGCCATGACAGCCCACTTGGAAATATTCAGACCAATCAGGGCCAACTGCCCTTCCTGATCCTGCTGACGCAAATAACGCGGGTAATAGCCTTCGCCACAGCCCGCATCCAGGCAGGCATAAGGCGCCTCCCCTTCCAGGCCATCCATCAAGGCACGCCACACGCCAGCGGCGATAGGCTCGTACACCCCGGACTCCAGATAACGACGCCGCGCCGCCACCATTTCCTTGCTGTCGCCCGGATCGCGTGAACGCTTGTTTTGTACAGGAAGCAGATTGATATAGCCCTGGCTGGCCGTATCGAAACAATGGCCCGAGGGGCAGCGCCAGCTGGGAGCCTCAAACGAGAGCGGCAAGCCGTCCAAAGGACAGCACAGTTTCTCGAACAAGGGCGGGGAAAGGTCAGACATGAATGAATCGCTCTACGGCCACCGTGGCCAAGGCGATAGTGTAGCGCCCCGGCCTGTCTATGCCGGGGCTCAGGATGAATTTACGACTTGGTCGCAAAAGCCAGCGCGTCGCGCAGCAAGGCCTCGATCAGGGGCTGGATGTTACGGGCCGCCTCTTCCTTGTACTCAAAGGGCCACTGCTCTTCCATGTAACAGCACTGCGCCATTTCCAGCTGCACAGCATGGATGTTCTGCTCGGGACGTCCGTAGTGGCGGGTAATGTAACCACCTTTGAAACGACCATTCAACACGCTGCTGTAGTCTTTGTTGGCCGAGGCGGTTTTCATCAGACGTTCGCTCAAGGCTGGATCGCAACTCTGACCATTGGCAGTCCCGAAATTCAGATCCGGCAGACGGCCTTCAAAAAAGCGCGGCACGACCGAACGAATCGAATGCGCATCCCACAGGACCACACGGCCATGCAGGGCCAGCAAACGCGTCAGCTCTTCTTCCAGCTTCTGGTGATACGGCAACCAGATGGTCTCGCGACGCTGAGCAACCTCACGCTCGTCCGGTTCCTGGCCAGGTTGGTAAATGGGTTCATCGCCAAACGTGTCCACGGGACACAGGCTGGTGACGCTTTGACCGGGATACAGGCTGGCATTGTCCGGCGGGCGGTTCTGATCCACCACAAACCGCGAGTACGTCGCCACCAGCACGGACGCACCCAGTTTCTGGGCGCACTCATACAAGCGTGGAATATGCCAATCCGTATCCGGCACCTGACGCGCTGACTCCGTAAAACGCGCCTGCAAGTCCGAAGGCACGTAGGTGCCCGAGTGGGGCATGGAAATCAACAAGGGGGCAGTGCCCGGGTAAAACTCAAAGGCAGCAGGTACGGTCATGGCAGACTCCAGTCTGTTTCAGCACACAATCAAGAAGGAATAGGATACAGATCACCCCGGCGGTGCTGCCAGGCCGGGAGTGATTCACGCATGCGCTGCACGCGAGCGGGGTCCAGATCGGCGCAAATATAGCCTGGATGATCAGGCATACAGGCCAATACGGTGCCCCAAGGGTCAATAATCATGCTGCGACCCAAGCACGGCATGGCAGGACCGGGACCGTCGATCTGCGCGGCGGCCAGCACGTAACACTGATTTTCAATGGCTCGGGCGCGCAACAGCACTTCCCAGTGGTCACGGCCGGTATGCACATTAAAGGCGGCGGGCACTACCAGCACATTCGCGCCACGGGCACGCAAGGTACGGAACAGCTCGGCAAAGCGCATGTCGTAGCAAATGCTCAGGCCCAGATTCAGATCCCCGACCTGCACATTTTGCAGATGCTGGCCGTGGCAGAAATCGTCGGACTCGCGGTATTCCAGACCGTTCACCACCGCATCGTACAAATGCACTTTGCGGTATTGCGCCACGATTTCACCCTCTGGTGAAAACGTCACGCTCGTGTTGCCCAGGCGATGATCATCAGGACGGCGCTCGTGCATGGAACCCAGATGAATCCAGGCACCGGTGCGGCGCGCCAGGCTGGCCATGCGATCCGTCACCAGACCCGGAATGGGCGTGGCATTTTGCTGCAACCATTCCGTATCACCACGTACATCGCTGTACTCGGGAGTCACAATCAGTTGTGCGCCGTCTTTGGCAGCGGCCAGCACCCAATGTTCCAGCTGGTCCAGATTGGTTTGGCGGTCGCGGCCGCTATCCAATTGAACCAGGGCAACACGTGTCGTAGACATACTTTTATCCTTTCGGACCGGCTCAGTACTGCAGGGCTCGGGCCGTTTCCAAGGCCAGACGGGACAAGACACCCGCTCCCTGGCCACCGTATAAAGAGGTGCTGGTGCGGCCATCGGTAAAGCCATCAGCCATCACAGCCAGCACCACACTGCGTTCGCCCATCGTCAAGATACCGGCGTCGTGACGCAAGCCGGGCAAGGAGCCGGTCTTGTGCGCCAGTTGGGCGATAGAAGGCAAAATTGCCGCAAAGTGACCTCGTTCGCGCTGATCCGCCAGCATGTCCAGCCCCTGCTGACGCAGGTTTTCCGGCAGGGCAGGCGAATGCAATAGATACAGCAAGGTCGAGCAGGCATCCTGAACAGTCGTCCAGTTGTCTTTACCGGCCTCGCGCGCCTTCATGTCCATCATGTGGCGCTGCAAATCCGTGTGCTTCAAGCCGGCCTGGGCGCTCCAGGCGTTGATGTTATCCATGCCCAGCAAATCGATCAGGGCATTGGTGGCGACGTTATCGCTCAGGATAATCATTAAAAGAGCCAACTCGCGCAGGCTCAGGCTGGGCACGCCGGGCAGCTGACTCAAAATGCCGGTGCCAGGGGTACGGTCGCCCTCGGGCAGAGGGTAAACCGTATCGAGCGACAGCTTGCCCTGTGCCACCTGTTCCAGCAGGCACAGGAGCATGGGCGTCTTGATCAGGCTGGCCGAGGGCATGACGCGCTGCGCCTGCCACTCGAACAAGGAGGTACCGTCGGTAGCGTAGACCGCCATCGAAATACGGGCGGACTCCTGGGTCAGCAAAGGCTCCAGTCGTTCCTGCAGGCGCTCACGAACCAGTGGCGCATCCAGCAACTCGCTTCCTAAGGTAAACATACAAACACTCCTTCAATACTTAGACCAGAATCAGGAACAGGCCGACGAACATCAACAAGTTGACCGCCATGACCGCCCAGCCGTTATACAACATGTACTTGAGCTGAGTGGAACGCGCCAGGCCCATCTGGCCGAACATATCTGAAGAAGGGAAAGGACCAAACCAGTCAATCTGCGAACTGCCCAGAATCACGGCAGCAGTGGCTGCGGGGCCCACACCGGCGGCCGCCAGCACAGGACCAAAGATCTTGGCGGTGAAAGTCATCTGCGCCACGGCAGCACCCGGAATGTGACCGACCACGTTAAAGGCCACAATCAACATGCACAGCACGGCGCCACTAATACCGACCAGATAGGGCTGCACCGAATCCAGCAAGGCGTGATAGGCGTTCAACTGATCCACCAGCACCAGCACCGGGTTGAACAGCCAGAACAGGAAGAAAATCCAGATCAGCTTGCCCGCACCGGCATACATGGCCTGCAGAATTTCACGTGGGTTCATGCCACCGGCCAGACCGGTGGTGGCACCCAGAGACACCATCACAATAATGGCGTAGGCAAAACCGGCTTTGGAGGCAATACCCACTGCAGCCAGACCCACGATGGTTATGCAGAAAGCCCAGGCAGCACGCACGGCCTTGGGGGAGGCCTTGGCATTCACGTCAAAAGCAGCCTGACCTTGCGAGGCTTCTTCGTACTGGAAATGATCCTTGGTCATCTTCTGAATACGACCGGACATGAACCAGCCCGTCAGCAAGGTAGCAGCAGCCATGGGCAGACCGGCAACCAGCAGGTAATCGGTGTAGCTCAAACCGGTCAGACCCGTCACGGTCACCACGTTAGGGGTGAATGGGCCCAGCACCAGACCGGCGGAACCGGCGCTTTGGAACAAGGCAGCCACAGCAGGAGGGGACAGACGCACGGCCGCGGCAATTGGAATCACCACCGCAGCAATAATGGCGTTACCGCCAGCCAGCGTACCCAGAGCGCCACAGATCAAGGTGGAGGCCACCATGATGCCCAGACGCACACGTACCGGATTGGACAAGCCAATACGCTTCACAATGGCTCGCACCAATTGCTCGGCGGCACCCGTACGGGCAGCCACTTCACCCACCCCGGCGCCCAGCACAATAATCAAACCCACCACGGCAATGAACGAGCCCAGGGACTCGGCCAGCAGTTTGCCCATGGCAATGGGCGTCGTACTGGTCATGATGGCGCCCAATACAATCGCACCAATCGTGGCCAGAACAATATCCACACCCAACAAGGCGATAAGCGCAAACACCACTACCGGCGTCAAGCCCCACAGGGAGCTTTCACCCGGCATGTAAAAGTGGGTGTACAAGGCAATCGCCATGCCAATTAAAAACACCACCATGGCAGCATTGCGCTTGCCCGTTGGCATTTGTTGCTGAATGACACTCATGTCGTCTCCTTAACGATCCTTCCTGGCCAGTTTTCAAAAACCGGCCTGCATGTGATGCAATCGCCCTGCCCTGGTTGACCGCCCCAGATCACAGCGACTGTTTTCTTGTCCGACGCGCCGCTTATAGCGGGATAATCGGCGCATCCAGGCTTTGTGCCTGAGCGGCAAAGGCGCGATCAAGCACCTGGCCGGGCCGCTGCTCCGGGGCAACAGGGTGAACCTGTACGCCATTCACAAACACGGTCTGCACACCTTGAGACGGTAAGGTGGGCTCTTCCCAGGTGGCGCAATCTTGCACCGTTTCGGGATTAAACACCACCAGATCCGCCCAGGCGCCGACTTGCAACACGCCGCGGTTTTCCAGCCCGAAGACCGAGGCAGGCATGGCGGTCATTTTGGCCACCGCCTGCTCCAGGGACATCAGGCCATCTTCGCGTACGTACCGCCCTAAAATGCGCGTGAAACTACCCCACAAACGAGGGTGGGGGTGCGCATCCGCAGGCAATCCGTCCGAGCCCACCATGCAACATGGGTGGCTGAAAATGCGCTGGACTTCTTTCTCGTCCATCGCAAAATAAATCGCGCCAGCAGGCAGCAAACGCCGTGCGGCAGTTTCCCGGTCGCAGCCCCACTGCTCGGCAATCTCGGCCAGATACAGGCCATTGCACTCGGGGTGAGGCTCGGACCAGGTAATACGAATCTGGTCTATGGTGTGGGCGCGCTCGGGGATCAGGATCGTGGAGCTGCCCGAATAGGGATAAATATCCAGGGTGGCCTGCACGCCATCGGCGCGGGCCCGATCAATATTGGCCAAGGTATGGCTGCTGCGGCCCCAGTTGGCCGGCATCATGCACTTGTGGTGCGACACCAGGGTGGCGCACTGCGTCTGGCGGCCTACCGCCAGCACTTCTTCTACCGACTCCTGCACCGTATCGCCTTCATTGCGAATATGACTGGTGTGCAAAGAGCCTTTGGAAGCGGCAACACGGGCCAGACCTTCCAGTTCGGCCGGCTCGGCCATGCAGCCGGGCTCGTAAGCCAGGCCGGTGCTAAAGCCCACGGCGCCTTCTTCCAAGGCCTTGGCCAGCAAGGCTTCCATGGCCTTTTGTTCATCGGCATTCGGCTGGGACAAGGGGTCCTGCATCACGGCCATGCGCAGATTCGCGTGACCGACCAAAGCCGCCACGTTGATCATGGGCTTGAGCTTGCGCACGGCTTGCACGTACTGCGCCATGTCTTCAAACAAGGGAGAATCGCCCAGCAAGGCCAAAGCCGCTGCCGAGTTACCGGGCAAAGGAGCCGGGAAAGCGCTGACGCCACAATTGCCGACCACAACCGTCGTAATGCCCTGGCTGGTTTTCCAGTCCAGAACAGGCCGCTCGATGAACATCAAGTCATCATGGCCGTGAGTATCAATAAACCCGGGAGCCACCACATGGCCGCTGGCGTCCACCGATTGATCGGCGTGCCAGGCGCTCAAGTCGCCCACGGCGACAATCCGTCCTTCTCGAATACCCACATCACCACGCCAACGCGGGGTGGCCAAGCCATCAATAATCCAGCCATTGCTGATCTTGACGTCCAGCCTGCGGTCGTCTGTCTGCATCTACGTCTCCACTAACCCTCCCACAAAAAGGGGAGTTGACCGCATTATCCAAAGGTATTATTAATATGAAAAATTGTTTAAGTTAATTGATTAATCAGAAAATGATATGGACAGACTTCCCAAGCACATCACGCTCAAGCACTTGAACGCGTTTGTCGCCGTGGCCCAGGAGGCCAGTTTCACCCATGCCGCGCGTCGTCTTTTTCAAACACAATCCTCGGTCACGGGCCTGATCCAGCAGTTGGAAGTTGCCCTGAATACCACCTTGTTCAACCGCACCAGTCGGCGTGTATCCCTGACGCCTATTGGTCAGGAGTTCCTGCCGCGCATCACCCGCCTGCTGGCAGATTTTGATGGCGCCATCAGCGATGTCATGCGTTATGGGGAATTGAAAAGCGGGCGGGTCAGTGTGGCCGCAGCGCCGTCGGCCATTACGGATTTGATAGCACCGGCAGCCGCCAATTTCTCCCAGCAGCATCCGGCGGTCCGTCTGTATTTACGGGATGACAACTCGGGACGCATTCAACGCCAGATCGTGGCCGGGGAGATCGACTTTGGTCTGACCAGTCCCTGGGCGGATGTCCAAGGGTTGGACAGTCAACCCTTGCTGGAAGACCAGTTTGGCGTGCTCTATCGCAGCGACGACAAGCTGATCAAACCGGATGCCAACAACACGGTCAGCTGGTCTGCTCTGGACGAACGCAAACTGGTCGGCGTCGTAGACGAAACCGGGATCATGGCGGTGCTGCAGTCCCGTCCGGACCTGCCCATCGAAACCTCGGCCCCGTTTTATGAAGCGTCCAGCACCACCTCGCAAGCAGCGCTGGTGCAAAGTGGTCTGGCCATTGCCCTGCTGCCTGCCTTGGCTGCACAACGGGTCTTGATGCCCGGTCTGAGCTTCTCCTTGCTGCAGGCCCCCACGCTGGTCCGTACCTTGTGTCTGATGTTTCACCAAGAGCATGACTTGACGCCCGCGGCAGCGGCATTGGTCGATGAGGTGCGAGCCTACGTGAAAAAAGCTCCTTTACCGCCTGGATGCCGCGCTCTGTAAGCATGTGCAAATATGGTGGGAGACAGGCTTGGGCTCAGTAACAATAAGGACGGCAAGTCGCGTCCCGTTTTTCTCGCGACTTGGCCCTGACTGCTCGACCCTTTCCCTTCGATAGACGAACAGCAAAGCCGGACGTAGAATCGCCTTCAAGCCTCGCCTGATCAGAATGCCGTCATGCCAGTGCTTCTTCTCTGGTATCGATCGCACACAGGGCGACCCTGCAGGTCATTGTCCTGCTCTCCAGGAGAAGCCATATGACGCAGTCCTCCGCGGCATCCAGCAACGCCAAGCCGCTTCACATTGACGACATTACCGTCGTAGACAACAGCAAACTTAAAAAAGCCGTAACCGCCGCTGCCTTGGGCAACGCCATGGAATGGTTTGACTTTGGCGTTTACGGCTTTGTGGCCGCCACCTTGGGTAAAGTCTTTTTCCCCGATGCCTCTCCCGCAGTACAAACCATCGCCGCCCTGGGTACCTTCTCGGTGCCCTTTTTGGTGCGGCCTCTGGGCGGGGTGTTCTTCGGGCTGATGGGAGACAAGTTCGGGCGTCAGAAAGTGCTTTCCCTAACCATTATCATCATGGCCATCAGCACCTTCCTGATCGGCTTGATTCCCTCTTATCTATCCATCGGCATCTGGGCACCCATTTTGCTGCTGCTGTGCAAGCTGGCCCAAGGCTTTTCCGTAGGCGGTGAATATACTGGCGCGGCAGTTTTTGTGGCCGAATACGCGCCCGACCGGCAGCGCGGGTTCCTGGGTAGCTGGCTGGACTTTGGCTCTATCGCGGGCTTTGTTCTGGGCGCCGGTTTGGTCGTGCTGCTGCAAACGTCCCTGACCGAAGAGACCTTCCAGGATTGGGGCTGGCGCATTCCTTTCCTGATTGCCGGTCCACTGGGTATTTTGGGCTTGTACCTGCGCCATGCCGCTGAAGAGACTCCCGCCTTTACCGAGCAACTGGAAAAGATGGAGAAAGAAGACCGCGCCGCCCTGACAGAGCGCCCCACGGTTTCCTTTGGCGAGATCTTCTCCAAGTACCGTAAAGCCCTGCTGATTTGTATTGGCATGGTGCTGGTCACCAACATCACCTATTACATGTTGCTGACCTATATGCCTACCTATCTGTCCAGCAGCCTGGGCTATGCCGAAGAACATGGTGTCTTCATTATTGTGGTGGTGATGATAGGGATGCTGTTCGTGCAACCGGTGGTGGGTTTTGTCAGCGACAAGATAGGTCGCAAACCCTTTCTGATGGCCGGTAGTCTGGGCCTGCTGATCTTTGCGATTCCCGCCTTTCACTTTATTGGTAGCGACAGCAATGTGCAGATCTTCCTGGGGCTGCTGATTCTGGCCGTTTTACTGAACTGCCTGACCGGGGTCATGGCCTCTACCCTGCCCGCCCTGTTCCCGACCCGGCTACGTTACAGTGCCTTGGCCGCCTCCTTTAACATCGCCATTATTGTGGCGGGCCTGACGCCTACGGTTGCGGCCTGGCTGGTGGAGCAGACCAACAACTTGCTGGTGCCTGCCTACTATTTGATGTTTGCCAGTGTCATCGGCTTGATTACCGCCCTGTTCCTGCCCGAAACGGCGAACCGCCCCTTGCGCGGCGATACACCTACCGCCTCCAACCGCAAGGAAGCCAAGGAACTGCTGCAAGAAGCGTATGACCACATCGAACAAAGCGTGCAAGATGTGGAAGAAGCCATTGCCAAGGCCGAGGAAGAACTGGAAGCCTTGAAGCAAAAACGCCAGCGTCTGGTGGACCGCCACCCCGAGCTGGATTAATAAAACAGCCCTCTCTATATAGAGGGTAGGTGCTGTCGGATGGGGGGCCTGAAACGCCCCCTGCAACTTTCACAGCGGCAACGCCAAACCGCTTGTTCCCGTAGAAAAAGCCTGAATCTGCTTTAAGTCAGATTCAGGCTTTTTTGTGGCGGCTCAGGATTCAAACAGGAATCCTCCAAGCCATCGTTCAGAACACGGTATTAAACCGTCAAACCGCCCGACACTTCCAGCGTCGTGCCATTGATGAAGCTGGCTTCATCCGAGGCCAAAAACGCATACACATTGGCGATCTCTTCAGGCTTGCCCATGCGGCGCAGCCAGCAATGATCACGAAAGCCTTGCAGCACTTTTTCGGGGATGGTTTTCAGAATGTCTGTCTCGATAAAACCGGGACAGACGGCATTGACGCGTATCCCCTTGGGGCCCAACTCCCTGGCCCAGGTTTTGGTAAAGCCTATCACCCCGAACTTGCTGGCCGCGTAATTGGTTTGACCATAATTGCCGTACAAACCCACCACGCTGGAAGCGTTCAGAATGGAACCGCTTTCCTGCTCCAGCATCACCGCGGCCACGGCCTGAGTGAAGTTGAAAACCGCTTTCAGGTTCACATCAATCACATCATCAAATTGCTGCTCGGTCATGCGCACCAGCTTGGCGTCCTTGGTGATCCCGGCATTGTTCACCAGCACATCAATGCGGCCAAACTTTTGCTTCACATCCGCCACCATGGCGTCAATCTGTGCACGGTCCGTCACATCCACGGTGTAGCCTACGGCGGTAACGCCATTACCACTTAAAGACTGCGCTGCTTGATTGACGGCATCCGCATTACGATCACACAACACCACAATCGCCCCTTCCTGGGCAAACTTCCTGGCTGTTGCCAAACCAATTCCAGCTGCCGAACCGGTGACTATGGCCACTTTATCTTTCAATCGCATTCCAGCTACCTTTTAGAAATTGTTCAACGCTGTTGTGCAAACAAAAGGGCTTGACCGCAGCCGTACAGACCTTTTCCTGTGGCCTTGCTTGCACCAGCACACTGTTTTGTACTCCGATCACAGGCAGACCGCCAGTCACGGTAGGCAAACTGTACACAGACACAATGGCCCCGAAAGGGGCCATCTGAACAACGGGATAAGGGCGAAATACACATGCGCCATAGCCCTGCTCGGAAACCAGGACAGGCAGCCAGCAAACCACCGCCAGCGTCATCGCAATAGACGATCAGAACCAGCAGCCGTCACTGAAAATCAGTTGCTTTCCCATGGCAGATCCGGCGCAATCAAGGGTTCACCGTCATAGCCATGCACCACACCAAAGCGCTCATGGGCCGCACGCCAATCGCGTTGTGCCTGGCCGATGACATCCTTGTTTTCACCAACAAAATTCCACCACAGAACCAGCTCCTCGGTATACGGCTCGCCACCCAGCACAATGACTCGGCTGCCGGCGCTCAGACTCAAGCTCAACTGCGTCAGGCCACGGCCCACATAGGCCAGTTCATTGGCCTCGAACTGCTCGGACTGAATACCCAAGGTGCCTTGCACGACTAAAAAGCCATACTCAAACTCGGGATTCAAATTCAGTCCCACTTCCCCAGCCTTGGAGCTGCTCAAATCCACCCCCACCATAGGCGAATACATTTTGCTGGGTGCCTGATGCTGTGCATAGGTACCGGCCAGCAGGGTAAAGTCGCACTCGCCCTCACGCCAATGAGGCAAGTCAGGATGGTGGTCAAAAGCGGGTTCACAGGTGGCGTCCTTGGACGGCAAGGCAATCCAGAGCTGAACCGCATGCAGCTTGTCCTCGCCGGGCAAAGACTCCTCGGTATGGCTGATACCGCGTCCGGCTGTCATCAAGTTCACCTGACCAGGCTTGACCACTTGCACATGGCCCAGGCTGTCACGGTGCAAAACCTCGCCCTGAATCATCCAGGTAAAGGTTTGCAGGCCAATATGTGGATGAGGGCCCACACGCAGGCCGGATCCCGACGTGAACACGGCGGGCCCTGCATGATCCAGAAAGCACCAGGCCCCCACCATGCGCCGTTGCGAGGAAGGCAGAATCCGGCTGACGGTAATGCCCCCACCCACTTGTGCGCCGCGCCCGGCAACACGTTGAACACGTTTTTCGCCGTTGATGTCTTCGGGACAATCAAAGGATGAAGAGACTTCGGAACTGTGTGTACTCATGGGTCGAACTCCTGAAAACAGATCTGGGGGCTGGGTTTCAAACAGCCAAAAGCGCTGGCCACTCAAGTGACCAGCGCAGCGCCGAAGCGATTTACTTACCGGATGTGAACTTGGTGTGGCTATTGATCAAGTTGCGGTAGTCGGGGATATGGTTGGAGAACAAGGCACCCAGACCTTCCACGTCGTTACGCCAGTCGCGGTGCAGTTCGCAAGCCACGCCAAACCAGGTCATCAGCTGAGCACCAGCCGAGGACATGCGATCCCAGGCCGAGTGACGTGTCAGTTCGTTGAATGTGCCCGATGCATCGGTGACCACAAACACATCAAAGCCTTCTTCCAAAGCCGACAGGGCCGGGAAAGCCACGCACACTTCAGTCACCACACCGGCAATAATCAGCTGCTTCTTGCCCGTTGCCTTGATGGCTTTGACGAAGTCTTCGTTATCCCAGGCGTTGATCTGGCCAGGGCGAGCGATGTAAGGCGCATCCGGGAAGGTTTCTTTCAGCTCGGGGACCAAAGGACCGTTAGGGCCTTCTTCAAAGCTGGTGGTCAGAATGGTGGGCAAGTTGAAGTACTTGGCCAGATCGGCCAGAGCCAGCACGTTGTTCTTGAACTTGTCTGGATCAATGTCACGCACCAGAGACAGCAGCCCCGTTTGGTGATCAACCAGAAGTACAGCGGCTTGGTCTTTATCAAGACGTTTGTAAGGCGTAGTCATCTCAGTCTTCCTTAACGATGATTGAAAGGGGCGGGTGCGGGGACTGCACCCGGTACTGCAAGAGCGCGGCGTTGATTAACGCTGCGAATCCAGCTGTTCCTGATTCTTGAGCACGTCCTGTGCTTTGGCATAGCTTTCGATCAGCAACTGATAGGCGGGGAAAATCTTGGTGTAGACCTGGGCCCATTCCTGGGCATCAGGGCGGTTCCAGGTGCGCTGCAGTTCGGAGGCAACAGCACCCGTATCGATAGGCACCACACCGGCCTGCATCATGCGAGCCAGGGTAATTTCCTCGGCCATCTTGGAGTAGGTGCCGGAGGCATCAATCACCACAAACACCTTGTAGCCTTCAGCCACCGCGCTGATCGCAGGGAAAGCCATGCACACGCTGGTAATGGTGCCGGCAATGATCAAGGTCTTACGGCCGGTTGCCTTGACGGCGGCAACAAAGTCCTCGTTGTGCCAGGCATTGATCTCGCCCTTGCGTGCCACGTATTGGGCGTGGGGAGCATTCTGGTGAATCTCGGGAATCAGAGGACCGTTCGGGCCTTGGGGCACGGAAGCCGTGGTAATCACGGGCAGCTTGCTCAAGGTGGCGATTTTGGCCAGTGCTGCCGCATGGTCACGCAAGGTGGTCATGGGCATGTCCTTCACGGTCTGAAACAGGCCGCTTTGGTGGTCGATCAGCAGCATGACTGCATCATCGGGATCAATTACGGGAGCGGCACCATTAAAGTTGGCTACATTGCTGGGGATAGTCATCATGTTTCTCCTGTGGATGAGAGACGGGGGCCACCTGAATGCGGCCCCCGCGGGCCTTGCACTACGATGCCGACCCTGGTGCCATCGCACCAAAGCGGCCACTGCTGAAGTCATCCATAGCCTCCAAAATCTCTTGCTTGCTATTCATGACGAAGGGGCCGTGTCCCACAATGGGCTCATCAATGGGTTCACCACTGATCAGCAAGACAACGGCGTCATTATTGGCTTCCACGCTGAACTGGCTGCCTGTCCGATCCAGCACGACCAGTTGCCCTTCACGAGCCACGCTTTGACCATTGACCAGTACGGTGCCTTGCAGCACCACCAAGGCGGCTGTCCAGCCTTCAGGGCTTTCCAGCTCGGCAATACCCCCCTGATTCAGACGCATATCCCATACATTCATGGGAGTGAAGGTCCTGGCAGGGCCAGTGGCACCGTCCTTTTCTCCGGCGATCACGCGCACCATGCCAGCAGCATCAGGCAGTGCGACCACAGGAATTTGCTGGTCGGTAATGGCCTGATAGCCAGCGGGAGCACGCTTGTCTTTGGCAGGCAGGTTGACCCACAGCTGCACCATTTCCAAAGTGCCGCCAGAACGAGCAAAAGCGTCGGAGTGATACTCCTCGTGCAAGATGCCCGAGCCGGCCGTCATCCACTGCACATCACCGGGGCCGATCGTGCCGCCCTGGCCCGTGGAGTCGTGGTGTGAAACCTCGCCCTTGTAGACGATGGTGACGGTTTCAAAACCCCGATGTGGGTGCTGGCCAACGCCGCGCTTGTGGTTGCTGGGAGCAAACTCGGCAGGGCCGGCATAGTCCAGCAGCAGGAAGGGGCTCAACTGTTTTGCGTGTGTGTGGTACGAAAACAGGGAGCGAACGGGGAAGCCGTCGCCCACCCAGTGAGGACGGGGAGCGCTATAGATACCAAGAATTTTCTTCATGTCCATCTCCTTGTTTCAACATAAGAGACAGAATAAACTCGGGACAACGAAGCCAGTAGCCCCCTAAATCGGCCATCTATGTTCCATTTATGGAACGATAAAACTGCCATGCAAGATTTAAACGACTTGTACTTCTACGTTCAGATTGTGGATCACGGCGGCTTTGCCCCGGCCGGTCGCGCACTGGGTTTACCCAAATCCACGCTTAGCCGCAGGCTGGCTGCACTGGAAGAGCGCCTGGGAGTGCGGCTGATCCAGCGCTCCACCCGCCGCTTTACCGTGACCGAGATTGGCCAGACCTATTACGAGCACTGCAAGGCCATGCTGGTAGAGGCCGAAGCGGCACAGGCAGCCATCGAACTGACACGTGCCGAGCCGCGCGGTGTGGTGCGCCTCAGTTGCCCCATCACCTTACTGAACGCCCATGTCAGTGATATGTTGGCCGACTTCATGGTCAGCTACCCGCATGTCACGGTGCAATTGGATGCCACCAACCGGCGCGTGGACCTGATCGGGGAAGCGCTGGATATGGCGATCCGCGTGCGCCCGCCACCATTACAAGACAGCGATCTGGTGATGCGTGTTCTGTCCGACCGCAGCCAATGTTTGATAGCCAGCCCGGAGCTGATTGCCCGCCACGGAATGCCCGGCTCACCCGCTGATCTGGCGGACTATCCCAGCCTGGCATTGGGGCTGCCACAACAAAGCCATACCTGGACCTTGTATGGTCCCGATGGCGCACAAGCCGTGCTGCATCACACGCCCCGCCTGATTACCACCGATATGACGGCCTTGCGCTGCGCAGCACTAAAAGGCGTTGGTGTGGTGCAGTTGCCTACCCTGGTAGTCTGCGATCAATTGGCCGACGGCTCTTTGGTGAAACTGATTCCGGACTGGGCTCCACGACGCGAAATCATTCATGCCGTGTTTTCCTCCCGCCGGGGGCAGATGCCAGCTGTGCGAGCATTGCTGGATTACCTGGTCGAACGCTACCAGCAGATGGATGAGGACTGACAGCAACCTTGCCAAGGCACAAAGAAAAACGCCCTGCATATGCAGGGCGTTTTGTAGTCCTGGGCAATCAAGCCAAAGGATCAGGCGCCGCCATTAAAGTCGCGAACTTGCTTTTCAGCTTCTTCACGTGCAATGCCGTAGCGTTCCTGAATTTTGCCGACCAGATATTCGGTATTGCCTTCGGCAACATCAATATCGTCATTGGTCAGTTTTCCCCATTTGGCCTGAATCTTGCCAGACAGCTGTTTCCATTTACCTTTGATCGTATCTTCATTCATAGTCGTTCTCCTGTTTCAACGGGAATTCACAATGAGGATTGATGACGGAACTTTTATTCCGGTTTTACTTTCAATCCCGACGAATCGACTTTCACAACGCCTTTCACACTTTCCGTTGCAGCAACGGCTTTCTTGTGCTCAATTTCACTGGGCACGGTACCGGTCAATGTTGCGACGCCATTATTGGTCTCAACAGAGATATCCGTGCTCTTCAAATCCTTGGTGCTGGCCAGATCAGCCTTGATCTTGGTGGTGATCCAGGTATCGCTGACGGCTTCACCTGCGGTTGCCGAGTGATCCTGATTAACGGCTGGCTCATTAGCCATTGCCCCGCTTTGTAAACCAAAACTCAAAGCGGTAGCCATTAATACACTGGATAGGATGGCAGATTTTTTCATATAAGTTCTCCAATATCAGAAAGGGAATTTTTAATTTAAAAAACCCTTTACCCCTGCTATTAAAAGGAGTCCAAATCAATCAACAAAAATTTCGTTGTTTGCGATGGATGGTTCCACCGTAACATTCCCGATCAGGCTGGAAACTACGAAATGCTACAAGCGTTTTCTTTATAAGTAATTTCTTCAAATTTCACACATCCCTATTCACCTCACTTATGGCAAGCGGCTTGTGTCAGGCCAATCCTGGCCATCATGCTGGCTAGACAAAATCCGCCCTGAGACGCAGCACGGCTGGTTTCCATACGTTCCTGCCGAAGAAACGGAGGCCCCTTTGACGCGAAAAATTCTGGGCACGAACAGAGCAGTCAAGCAGAGCCTCGCTCACTGGATAGGAACCGCTCGGGGCAGATACATAAAGTAAAAAATTTAGCAGGGCTGCTAACAAAACCACCGCCTGGGCCGCGATGCTTGCCGCGCAAACACGCCCACCGCAGCTAACAAGCGGAAAAAAAAGCCAGATCATCGAATTGATAATCTGGCCAAAATCAGAACAAGGTGCAGACTGCGCACTCTCACCCAAACAACAAAGTCACTATCGATCAACGCAGATGATGCACCTCCTGCATCCCGTAAACCTGCACCGGCAAGCCCGCCTGACGCGCTTTAAGCTGCAAGGCCAGGTACTGGGAATAATGACGCGACTGATGCAAATTGCCGCCATGGAACCACAAGTTCGGCTGTTGCGTTGGCTTCCACATATTGCGCTGCTCGCCCTCCCAGGGCCCTGGATCTTTGGTGGTTTCCGAACCCAAACCCCAGCACTTGCCTACCCTATCCGCCATTTCCTGGCCTGCCAGATCGGCCACCCAGCCATTCATGGAGCCGTAGCCGGTGGCATACACCACCAGGTCCGCAGGCAATTCCGTACCGTCTGTCAGCACCACAGCGTTCTCGGTCAAATGACTGATACCGGTCCGAGACTTCAACTTGATGCTGCCATCAATAATCAGCTCGCAAGCGCCCACATCGATGTAATAGCCCGAAGCACGACGCAGATACTTCATGAACAAACCGGAGCCATCGTCACCCCAATCCAGCATGAAGCCTGCCTCCTCCAGCTTCTGATAGAACTGTGCATCGCGCTCGCGGATCTTGTCGTACACAGGAATCTGGAAGTCCGCCATGATGCGGTACGGCAGAGAGGCAAAGAGCAAATCTGCCTTGCGCGTGGTGACTCCCGATGCCAGTGCCCGTTCAGAATATAGATCTCCCAAGCCGATCTCCATCAAGGAGTCGGATCGCACAATGTGGGTAGACGAACGCTGCACCATGGTGACATCTGCCCCCGCCTCCCACAGCGCCGCGCAAATATCGTGCGCCGAGTTATTGGCCCCGATCACCACTACTTTCTTGCCCGCATATGCTTCCGGTCCGGGATGCTGCGAGGAGTGCTGCTGTTCACCCTTGAACACATCCTGCCCCTTTATGCTGGGCACATTCGCCTTGCCGGACATGCCCGTAGCAAAGACCAATTGCTGTGGCCGTAATGTCATGGTCTTGCCATCACGTTCGATCTCCACTTCCCAGGTCTGGCTGGACTCGTCGTAGCGCACCTTCTTGCATACGGTGCTGCTCCAGTAATTCAGCTCCATCACCTTGACGTACATTTCCAGCCAGTCGCCAATCTTGTCCTTGGGTGCAAAGACAGGCCAGTTATCGGGGAAAGGCATGTAAGGCAGGTGGTCGTACCAGACGGGGTCGTGCAGGCACAGCGACTTGTAGCGTTTGCGCCAGCTATCGCCAGGGCGTGCATGTTGATCAATGATGAGCGCGGGTACATTCAACTGCCGCAGGCGCGCGCCCAGCGCAATACCACCCTGCCCGCCGCCGATCACCAGCACATAGGGCTGCTCGGTCGTGCCCAACTCAGCCTGCTCCTGTTGACGACGTTCCTGCCAGGTCTGACGCCCACGGCGAATGCCATGCTCGGCCCCCATGGGGCGGCGCACACCCAAAGGCTCCTCGTGCCCTTTCAATTCCGACATGGTGGTCAGAAAGGTCCAGATCTTCCCGTCCTTGACCCGAATATGGCCGTAGCCACGCGCCACGTCAGTTTCCACACGAAACCAGCCCTCCACCAAACCTTGGCCGTCGTCACTGACCGGCTCGGCACTGTCGCGCTCGAACCTGGCTGACACGGCACCTTGTTGTTGCTGCGTCAGCATGTCGCGGATCTGGTCGCGTCCTTCCATGGTTCGGATATTCCAGGTGAACATGACCAGATCACGCCAAAAACATTCTTCGGCAAACAGGGCTGCCGCATCGTCCGGTGCATTGCTGGCAAGCGCATGGGTCAGCTGTTCAAGAACCGTGTCCAACTGTCGCGCAGACGGCTGCAGTTGCTGCTGTGTTTGCATGATTTGTCTCCATATCGTTTTAATGTTGCGCCGGGCTTTTGTTGCCCAGCTATGGAGTACATAGCAAACACCGTGCCAAACCGGGAGTGGCTTGTTTTAAAGGGGCGCTGCCTGTTTTAAGGCGGTGAAACTGTGCCAGCGGTGACACAGGTAGTGCATCAGGTGTCGCAACCTGTGTCAGAGGGCGACTCTTGGCGAGCTACGCCTGCCCGTTTGATATAACGATGCAAAGTGGACCGGCTGATACCCAATTGCCGGGCCGCCGCACTGACGTTATCGCCACAGGCCTGCAAAACCTGCTGCCAGGACGACTCTCCGGCAGAGACGGCTGCGGCCGTTGGGCTGCCTGTAGATGTGGCCAGACGCCGCTCTCGCAAGGCCTCCGGCAAATCCTGCACCTCAATGCAGGAACCTTCCGCCAAGGCCAATGCCAGCACCAGCGCATTGTCCAGCTCGCGTAAATTACCCGGCCACTCGTAGGCTTGCAGCGCTTGCCAGGCCTCGGGAGACAAACCGGGCACATCGCCTTTATTACGCCGATGCAATATCTGCTGCACCAACCATTCCAGATCACTACGCTGACGCAAAGCGGGCAAGGCCAGCACTGCCGCATTCAAGCGATACAGCAAATCCGCACGAAAGCGGCCTTGCTCTACCAAGGCACTTAAATCATGGTGGCTGGCTGAAATCACACGCAAATCTACCCGCTTGCCAGTGCGTGCGCCCAGTGGCATCACCTCGGATTCGGCCAGCACCCGCAATAAACGGCTTTGCAGGGCCAGCGGCATATCGCCGATCTCGTCCAGGAACAGGGTGCCTCCATCAGCCGCCTCGATCAAACCCGCACGGCCCCGTGCAGCACCGCCGGTGTACGTACCGGCCAGATAGCCAAACAATTCGCTTTCAATCAGGCTCTCGGGCAAGGCCGCACAATTGACGGCCACAAAATTCCCGCCACGACCGCTGGCCGTGTGAATCGCACGTGCCAAATACTCTTTGCCCGAACCTGTTTCGCCCTGCAACAACACCGGCATTTCCCGCGTTGCCAAACGCGCGGCTTTCAATAGCATGGACTGCATGGCCGCATCTGTGCCTGCCAAACCTCGCAAGGCTTGTGGCAAGGCGGCATCCACGGCTGCCCCATCCATCCCCACAGACCGGTTGCTCAACACACGTCGGGGTTCAATGGCATGGGCAAACAGCACACTGCAATCACGTGCCATAACGACACGCTCCTGCGTGGGGCGGTAACGCATCAAGGTCGGCAACTGGTCCACTTCCAGATGCAGAAAGCGCATCAAGCTCTGCCCCAACAAGCCCGCAGGATTACGCCAATCCACTCCCGCCGCCCGCGCCAGAATGCGAGCACCCGTATGCGTCATGCCCTTGATACGGCCGGAGCCATCAATCGCAATAGCCGCTTCCGGATCAATATCCAGAAACTCCGGCGACTGCGACAAGCATAAAATCCATTCCTGACGGTGACAGGCCATCAAATTGGCCAGCTCAATACGGCGGGTCGCCGCATTGGCAAGGTGCAGGGCCAAACCTTGGCTGGCCTTGGCCTGCGGCGACTGCAGCAAGGATAAATCCAGCACCGCAGCCAGCTCGCCGTCGTAATGATAGATAGGCGCCGCCGTGCAGGACAGGGGCGCATGCATATGATCGAAATGATCGTTTTGATGAATGGTCAGGGCCTCGCCCGTGTGCAGGCAAGTACCCACCGCGCAGGTCCCTGCACGCTCTTCAGACCACTCCGAGCCCATATACAGACCGGCCTGCCGCAAGGCATCACGCTGTCCATCCGAGCCCAGGAAATCAACCGTGACGCCCTTGTTATCAGATAGCAGCAGCACGTAATTCAGCCCGGAGACCTGCTGATAAAGACGCTCCAGCCCGGAGCGCGCAATATTGATCAGGGCCTCGGACTGCTGACGATGCTCGCGCAATTGGGAATCCGGCACGATATAGGCCTCGCAAGCCTGCGCCGGGTCCAGTCTGTGATGCTCAATGCATCGTCTCCAGCTGTGGACCACAGCCTGATCGCGCCGGGACAGGCTGCCCTGCCAAACAGCCGTGATCTCTTGGACATGTGCCACATGTGAAGACTGCATCAGACCTCATCCCGAAAATAGGCCAAACCCCGGGCGGGCGTGGCCTATCTTTCAGTGTGCCGCCATGCTTAGCCGCCGTACATGGAGGTTTTCCTTGAGATGCGGTGCAGCAAATCAGCTGCTTTGAGGCATTTCCCCATTGGCCAAGCGGCGGTTGATGTCTGCCAGCACCTCGGGCAGATCAACAATGGTATCGATCAGATAATGCGGGCGCGAATCGCTGAACATGGCCCCAATACGCTCGCGTTCGCTTTGCAGCTTGTCGGCAGGCAGCTTCTTGAACTCATCGTAGGTCAGACCCAGAGCATTGCCCGAGCAGGTTAGTGCCACGGTCCACATTCCCGCACTGCGCCCCTCCACAATGCCGGGCCAGGTGTCATCTACTTTGACGCAGGCGGCCACGTCCGACACACCCAAGGCAATCACGTTGGCCAGCGACTGAGCCGGGTACGGGCGGCCATTGGGCACCTCATCCGTTGCGACCACGCATTCTGCCATGTAGCCATTTTTCGCTGCCAGTTCGACCACTTTATCCATGACCACTTTGGGGTAGCCAGAACACGATCCTACTTTGACACCGGTACTTTTCAGGTTGGAGATTACTTCCAGCGCTCCCGGAATCAGGGCCGAGTGCTCGGCAATTTTTTCGATCTGCAAAGGCATGAAGCGCTCGTAAATCGCCGTGACATCGTCGTCGCTGGGGACACGGCCAAACTTGGCTTTATAGCGCTCGGCAATCTCGGGCACATTGCACAAGGTGCGAATGTGATCCCACTTGCCCATCCCCATGGGGCCACGAGCTTCTTCCAGGGACACTTGCACACCAAACTCGGCAAAAGCCTCGACAAAAATCTGCGTGGGTGCAAAAGAGCCAAAATCAACGACAGTGCCTGCCCAGTCAAAAATAACGGCCTGTACTTGTTGAGGTTGCTGATACGTCATCATCGTTCTCCAAACGCGAAATGCGGTGTAAACAAGCTAATGGGTGGATTCCAGATCCATGAACAAATCATTAATAAGTGGTCGGTCTTTTCGTAATTCCAGGCAGCACAGGTAGTAGTCGATATAAAAAGGATGCTGGTCGAACGTGATCAGCCGGGTACCGGGAATATCCACATACTCCGGCGCTGAGACAAAACCAATGCCCAGCCCTTTACGTATGGCATGCACAATGGCCTCGCGGCTGTTCAGTTCCATCACGCAATTGATCCTGATCTGATGCTGCCTGCAACCCTCCTCAATAATCTGGCGGGTGCGTGAACCTTGCTCCCTCAGCACGACAGGCTCATCCTGAAGCTGCTGAACCGATACCCGACCCTGCGAGCACCAGGGATGCTTTTCGGGCACTACAGCCACCACCGGATAGCGCTGGTAAAGCCGGGTGTACAAGCTTGGATCTGATTTGGGATGCGCCAGCAAGGCCACATCCACATCAAAGTCGTAGAGCTTTTCCAGCACCTCGCTGGCCGAGGCAAAGTAGGTTTTCAATTCAATATCCGGATTGTTCTGCCCCAGCTTGAAAATCAGATCCATCGCGATAGGTGGCGAGACCGCCCCCACTCGCAACAGGCCGGATTTACGCTGCTTGAAACTCTCCAGCAATTGCACCGCTTCCTCTTCAAGATCAAACAAGGGCTTGGTGATCTCGTAGAGCTGCTGTCCGGCCGAGCTCAGTTCCAGCTGATTGCCGGAGCGATAAAACAGCTCGACATCAAAACGCTTTTCCAAAGCCCGGACTTGTTCGCTGACGGTAGGCTGCCCAATGCTGAGATAACGTGCGGCCGAGGTGAAACCGCCGGTATGGGCGACGGCATAAAACGATCTCAACCATTTGTGGTACTGGTGCATGGACAAGCCTCAGGAGTGATGATTAACGACGTATGAATAGTGCCACCAGTGCACTGCAGGCACACGCAATCAACACAATCACAAAGATCAGCGAGGTATCCCCCGTCGAGTCCAGGACGCTCCCGATCATGGGCTCGGCCAGACCGGCGAACAGATAGGAAGAAAAGTTCATGACACCGGTTGCCGTGCCCGAACGTTTGGCTCCCACCAGATCGGGACACAAGGCCCAGAAGCTGGAAGCGGGTCCATACACAAAGAAACCGCACAGAAATAGCGCCACCAGGCCCAAAGTGCTATGAACCGGCAAGGTCCACATCCACAGGCTGGTCAAGGCACCCAGGCTCGTATAGAGCATGATGGCCAGGTAACGCTTGGAGCCAAACAGGCGGTCTGAAATCCAGCCATTGCTCAGCGCTCCAACGGCCATGCCCACTGGCAGAGCGATCGTGATCCACTTGGGATCAATCAGGCTGTCGCCCGTCTTCCAGTCCGCGCCCAGAAAATGGACCGGCACCCAGACGATCAAGCCGTATCGGGCTGCATTCTGAAAGCCCAGGGACAAGGCAGCGATCAGCAGGCGCTTGTTTTTCAGAACAGCCTTGTAACGCTCCCAAGAGGACTCCTTCTCCCCTTCCAACGCCTTGGCCTGATCGTTGGCATTGGCCACTCCCGTATCGGCCAAAGGCTCAAAGCCCATATCCTCTGGCCGCTCGCGAGCAACCAGATAAAACACGATTCCGCCCAGCAACATCAGCAATACGGGCAGCCGGAAAATCCAGCGCCAGTCCAGATGCATGACATCGATCACCACGATCGAGGTGACATACGACAGAATCGACGCACAGCCTGCGGCGAACACGTATAAGCCATAGGCCTTGCCGCGCTCGGACACACCCCACCAGTTGGAGATCAGGCGACTGCCCGGTGCCCAGCCCAGCGCCTGAAAGTAGCCATTGGCACCCCAGGGAATGATCAGGCTGAAAAAACCAGTGGCAAAGCTGGCTACCCAGTTCGCACCACACGACAGAATCGCGCCAGCAGACATGATGCGACGACCGCCATACTTGTCCGCCAGATTGCCATTGATGGCTTGTCCAATGGCGTAGGCCCATAACAAGGCGGCCGATACCCAGCCCAGGGCAGCACTGCTAAAGCCAAACTCTTCTTTCAAGCCCGGAATTGCAAACCCGAAAGTCTGCCGCCCGGTATAGAAAAATAGATAACAGAACATCGCGGCCAGCAGCATGCGCCATTGGGCCCGACGAAACGAAGACCCGGATGCCGCCGTGGCCCCCGACAGACTTGTTGCGTGATTCATAACCAGCTCCTTTCACTCCCCCGCTGCTGGCAAGCCAGGCCAGAGGAATGCTCTATTCATGCGGTATGAGAAGGGGGGGAATCTTTCCTCTCTCCCTTCATTCGTTTGTCTCTCGTTTTTTTTATGATTCAAGCGGCGATAAAGTTCTTGCCGCGTGCACCCTGCAAGGCATAAGTAATCATGGCAGCCTGCTCGTCCGGCCCTACGCCGTAGTCCTCAAACTCGGTCTTGACGCCCACACTGAGCAAGAAGTCCCGCAAATGAGCTTGAGCCTGCTTGCGATCAGGGCCAAACAGGCTTTCAAACACCAGATCCCGAGATGGATCGCAGCCCCAGGCCAGGCCCAGTACAAAGGGCAAGGTAAAGGAGCAGGCGATGCCATGCGGCAAGCCGTGACGCAAGGTCATTTCGTAAGAGATGGAGTGCGCCAGGGCGGTCTTGGTATTGGAAAACGCCATGCCCGCTTTCAAGGCCGCCAGCGCCATTTTGGAGCGCAGCTGGATATTACCCAGATCCTTCTGCAGCAAGGGCAAATAGGTAAGGATGTCCTGAATGGCAGAGACCGCAAAGGTGTCGGAAATGGGGTTGGCATTCACATTCCAGATCGACTCCAAGGCGTGCGACAAAGCATCCAGCCCAGTTGAGACCGTCACTTTTTCCGGTACTGTCAGCATCAACTCCGGATCAATAATGGCGACGGCAGGCCAGGTTTGCTCCAGATGCAAAGAGTACTTTTTCTGTGCTTGCTGATCCCAGATCGTGGCCCACGGAGTGACCTCGCTGCCGGTCCCTGCGGTTGTAGGCACCGCAATCAAGGACTTGACCTGAACAGGAGTAAAAGCCTTGCCGGTGGACAAGAGATTCAGCAGTTCCTGGAAAGTGCCCGTCTGAGTCCCCACAATCAGCGCCTTGGCCGTATCAATGGCACTGCCCCCGCCCACGGCCAGCACAATGTCCGTTTGCCCGGCTTGCTGCCAGAAGGACTCGTAGACATCCTTCAAGTAACTGACATCGGGATTTGGCTGCACATCTTCGACAACATGAATCAGCCTGTCGCCCAGCAAATTCCCGATACGCTCAACCAAACCCAGCCCACGAGCCTCCAGAAAGGTCACCAAGGTGACTTTCTTGTTGGCCGCCAAGGTAGAAATTTCATTCAAACTTCCCGGGCCGAAGCAGGTCCGAACCGGGTTGGAAAAATACGCCGTCATGGTTTGCCTCCTTATTGTTACTAGTCATCGTAGAGAGGCATACCAAGGGGGACAAATCGATTAATTCGCACTGGCTATCGATGCAACCAATAGCAAGGGCCATAGCAATCGAGTTATAGGGAATACAAGACAAGAAAGGCTGGACGCTTCTTTTGCATGCTAGGCGGATGCACCGCGTGCGATTTATTGATCACTGTGTTTGTGCGATTGAAAGCCCTGGCTCAGCATGACGCCGAATCAGGGCTTCGCAAGTACCTCAAATCAAAACTTTGGGGCATTTCTCGGGCATGTCCGAGTAGCTACCTAATGCGCATGCGCCGCAGTCCTTCAGACAACCTCTCCTGCATGAGCGACTCCAAACGAGGTCCGAGCAGGAGACGCACCTGATCAAACTGCCCTTCTATCCTGTCCAGCAGCCGATCAAGCAGCTCCGCCGCCTCTTCATCACCTGACAAGCCAAAGGCTTTTGCATCGTGTAACGCATTGGCTCGACTGATCTGGCGGCTTCCATGACTCAACTCCATCGCCAGATACTGAGGGGTGAAATCCGGATTAGGAACGACATCAAAAGCGGGCGTCAAACGCCATCGGCCCTGAGCATGAAGATAATGAATGGCATGGTTGCGGGGATGATCATCATCATTGCCAATGACCGCATTGAAAATCATGCGACAGAACAATTCAATGGCGTCCTCCTGAGGGGCACCTATCATCGTCAACGTTCTGGCCAAGTTGGGATAACTCCAGGCCGATGAGCCTGAATGACCGGGATACTCCGTCTGCAGCAAGGATGCCGCACTCAATGTCATGACCCTAAGCCCATGTTGGCGATCAAACCTCAATGAGCGCATCACACTCAGGGCGGAGTCCTCACCCAAACCTGTGTACGCGGTTTGGGCAAAGTTCAAGCCCACTGCCCGACCCCACTCTTGAGTTGCATGTTCAAGACGCGGAATATCCTCGGTATCAGATGGCAGAATCGGTTTCACAAGCCAGAACTGATCACCATCACGAACGGTTGCTTTCGGTCTGGCTCCACCCATACTGGGTGTGGCCATCAGCCGGCGACGTAAATACGGGTCCACCGGAGGGCGGCGCAGTTGCATTGCTTGCAGCTCTGCGCTCAGCTTTTCAATTTCTGTGATGGGCGGTGCGGACAATTCTGCGATCGAGGGTTTAGGCGAAGAGCCGACCGCCAATGCTCCCCAGCGCTCCGCATTACCAGCCTTCAGAAGATAAGCATGGTTTGGAGAGCTATCGCTTAATCCGTGTTGCCTTTGAATGAGTAACCGGCCCCAGGCGTCGGGACAAGTATCACGTAGCGCATCATGCAGGCCACCGTAGCGACTCGCCTGAATTGGGACGGAGCCACTCAGCGGTAAGTTAACCGGATCAATTGACCATGGCAGACCTGCATCCTGATAGCTAGGCGCATAAATGAATTGGCCAAGCTGAGCTGACGAGTCGTGGCTGTACCGACCCACGGTCACCCATTGCCCCGTGTCAGGCCGCTGCAAATAGACGTATAAAGGCTTAGAAATACTCATCGTCATCTCTGTCCAGTCTTGCGCGCCCCTTCATATCTCCACTGCTCCAATGAGCATCAGGCATAGGCACGATGGATTCGAGCAGACCAAGCGCTGCCAAGGCAGTCAAATAGCTCCCCATTGCCACAGCCGGATCGCCTCGTTCCATTCGGCGTAATGTACTTTCTGAGACCTCGACTCTTGAACTAAAGACTTGAGCTGTAATTTTCTGAGCAACACGTTGAGTACGAATGCAGCGCCCCCACACCAGAGTCCGTGACTCGACGGCTGGCAGGTAAAACGGAGTAGGAGCGAGTTTCTTGGGCATGGTGCAGACAACCATAATCGTTCATAGATAACCGTTTATATCACATAAACTCTGATCTATGAACGTTTTTTAACCGCCCCGCCTGACTGCCTGCCCCTCAAACAGGCTGAGAATCCTTAGCCAGCTCCGCCAGGTGTTGAGCAAAACCCCCTTCTGCTCCCGCCGCATTCACATGATCGAAGTACTCGTACCAGCCACTGGCTTTAATGCCGGCCAGCAAGGCCCGGCAAACTTGTTGATCAGGGAAGCGCCAAACACCCATGAAACGGTGCGCACTGGAGCAATCAATATCGTGCTCGGTAGCGGTCAGAGCCAGCACCTCAATACCAAGGTTTGAGAGGCCACCCATCGCCTCCTGAAGACTTGTCAGAAAGGTCTGGCGCTGCTCGACGGGCAAGGCATTCCACTTGGTATTAGGCGTGTAAAGCTCGATCAAATAATGAGACATGGGCTGTTTTCCTTTCACTGAGGAGACGTAATAGGGACTGAAGAATTGGATATGTAGCGTTTACAGGTGGGGCAACAAAGAAACTGCGTGCAGCGCAAGACTGCAGCACTGTTTCACCCTTTCCACATAGAACATGCCATTTGATTAGATATCTAATCTTATAGATTACGAATAAATTTCGCAAGCAATCCATACACGTAAAAAAGCCCGAGTTCGGCATCACGCCAAACCCGGGCTTTGGGTCCCACCTTGTCAATCAATCAGGCTGCTTTGGCCTTTTAGAACTGGATGCGCACCATACGCTCTTTAGTCCCTTTTTCCTTGCTGTTGCCGTCGTTCTTCACCGACACATACAAGGCTTTTTCAGCGGGGATGTATTCCAGACTGTTGGGGTGTGGAGCCAGCTCAATGGTTTGCAGCGGCTTGTAGTTCACCGTATCGAAAATACTGACCGAACCCTTGCCCTCTTTCTCGCGCACACCGCCTCGGTTAGCGACAAACAGACGCTGGGATTCGGCGTCAAAACGCACACCAATAGGCACTTCGCCGGTAGGCATGGTTGCCAGGGTTTTACCGTTGGATGCATCCAGCACAAACACTTGATGACCAGCGCTGCGGCGCTTGTATTCACGCTCCAGATGCAGGTTACGCGCGTCATCACGGTCAATCCCCTGGTCCACCCCGAACAATCGGTTCTGCGCCGGGTCATACGCCAGGTTCAGCAACTGGTCGGCTTCAATTTCCCAGACCTGATCGATGTTCAAGGTCTGGCTATTTACCACCATGATTTGGCCCTGCATATTGGAGACAAACAAGCGGTTATTGGCCTCGTCCAGGGTGATGCCCACGACGTTATAGCCAAAGCCTGGCAGCACTTTTTCCAGCTCCAATGTCCGGGTATTCACCACGAACAGCACACTGTCAAAACCCAGGCCCAAGCCAGGCGCGAACACACGGTGGTTTTTCTTGTCCACGACCAGTTCACGCGTCTTGTACTGGAAGTCCTCGGTAATCTTGAAACGCTCCATCATCTTCAGCAAACCGTCTTTGCGTGCCTGGCCAAAATCAGCCGCGTTGATGGTGTCCTGAAAATTGATTTTTTCCTGCACCCGAATGCGCTTGATGACCTCGTTCTTGACGGTATCAACCACGGCAATCGTGCCGTTGAAACCTTGAGTCAGATACAGGCGGTTGGCGGCATCATCCAGGGCTACCCCAAAGCTCTTGGCCTCCATGGGAATCTCTTGCTTGATTTCCAGGGTCTTGGGGTCCAGCACCAGCGTGCGCGACAAGGTCTCGTCCTTCCAGTTGGGAGAGGACACGTACAAGCTGGATTGCGCAGGGCTGAAGACGATTTCCAGAACTTCGGCGGCAGTCGGTTTTTGCATGATCTGTGCTTGGGTAACGGCTTGATAGCCTGCAGGGGCAGGAGTTTTGGCGTGTACGTAGCCGGCCGACAAGCTCATTGCAATAGCAAGGTACAGACCACGCACAAGATGGCGAGTAGTAGACGACGTCATAATTTAGGCTCGATAAAAGTGGGGGAAGGAATTACCACTGGTAATCAATGGACAGATGCACATTGCGCGGCGCGCCGTAACGTGCCCGGAAGATCACGAAGTTGTCGTAGTAACGCTTGTCGAACAAATTGTTTACCGTGAGCTTGGCATTCCAATGCTGGTTCACGCGGTAATTGGCATGTAAGCCAACCAGGGCATAGCTGCTGTGGGTGTCTTCCAGCACCTTGCCGTTGCTGGCGGTGTAAGGACGGCCAGCCGTCCACAGATCACGCTTGCCAAACCAATTCACTGTGGCGCCGGCGCTCAAGCCTTGCAACGCACCGGAGAATTGGTACATGGTGCCCAGACGGAAGGTTTGGCTGGGAATGTAGGTGTTGATCCGCTCGCCTTCACCGTTCTTGGTGCTGGCGTAGCTATAGGAGGCAAACACGTTCCAGTTGTTGGTCAGCGCGCCGTTCAGCTCCACTTCAAAACCCTTGGTTTTACTGCCTGCACCCGAAGATACATAAGGACGGCTGCCATCGGGCAAGAGGAAGTCATCCGGCACCGAAGGGTCCAGGACGGCCAGGTTGTTTTGACGGGTCTCGAAAGCGGCCAGGGAGAACTGCAGGGCCTCCTCCATCAAACTGCCTTTCAGACCGATCTCACGGTTAACCCCGGTGATAGGATCCAGGAAATTCTCGTTGATGTCCTTGTAGCTTTGCGGCTGGAACAGGCGGGTATAACTGGCGTAGGCCGTCAGGTTCGGGTTGATGTCATACGTCACCCCAAAGTACGGCGTAATTTCATTACGGTTGCGCAGCTCGTTGGACACGCCAGTGAACTGGCCGGTTTTACCGTAGTTGTCACGGTAGGTTTTGTAATCCGACAAGCGCATGCCCATGATCACATTCAAGGGATCAATAATGTTCAGGCGCGTGCCGGCAAAGAAGCCGTATTCGCGTGTGTGGACGCGGTTCCATTCACCCGTGCGGCTGACGCTGGGCTCGGGCATATAGCCGTCCCAGTCGTAAATATTGGGGATGAACCAGTTGCGGGTATCGCTGACCTGCATGGTATACGTGGTGTCACGCTTGCGAGTGCCGTTAAAACCGAACATCAGCTGGTGCTCGCGGCCAAACAGCTCGAAAGGACCATTGGCCGACAACTCCAGGTTGTCCTGATGGCGATAGCCATTGGCGGCCAGGTTGGCGCGGATGCCTATGCCGGATCCGTCCGGTCGCACCACCGGATTCACGCCCTGCCCCAGGCCAGTAATCAGGGCATCGCCATCGTCACGTTGATGGCTGTAGCTGAGCTTGGCATTCCACTTGTTTTCAAACTCATGCTCGACCGAGAAGAAAGCGTTTTGATGCTTCTTGTCCCAGTAGGTCCAATCCGGCACCAGCGACATGGAGCGCGAAACGTCAATACGGTCGCCCTCGCTGGTAAACAAGGGCACACCCATATTGCCTTCGCCTCGCAGCTTGGCGGTCTGGTAGTCGTAGCCCGCGGTCAGCAAGGTTCGGTCAGTCAAATCGAATTCCAGCATGCCGGACAGCAAATCGTTCTTGTGGTCCTGACGATCCATGAAGGAATCCGCCTGCTTGCGCGAACCAATAACACGCATACGCAAACGGCCGTCTTCAGTCAGCGGGCCGGTCACGTCCGCCGTTACGCGTTTGTCGTTCCAGGAGCCATAGTGGGCGCTTAACTTGCCGCCAAATTCTGCTTGCGGACGTTTGCGAATCAAATTGATCAAGGCGGAGGGCTCGCCGGTAGGCGACAACAAACCTGTCGCTCCGCGCACGACTTCCACACGGTCGTATAAATCCATATCCAGAGAAATAGGATTAAATGCTCCACGCCCGGCAGCACGGTAGCTGCTTTGCACGCCATCCACTTGCACATTGCTGATGTCAAAGCCACGGGCCTGAAACTGAAACCCGCCTCCCACCGCAGCCGTATTGGCCGTCACGCCGGTGGTAAAGTTCATCACATCATCGAAGCTGGTCAGGCCGAAATCGTCCATTTGCTGGCGCGTCATCACACTGACCGACTGCGGCGTGTGCTGGGTGTCCATGTTCAAGCGCGTCGCGGTGCTGCTGGTACCGTTCAGCGTGTACAAGCCTGTGTCTTCAGTCGCCCGATTCAAGGTGCCCTGCACACGCACGGGGGCCAATTGAGTGGTTTCCGTGACGGGCCACAAATTGACGGTATTGGCATCGCGCGAGTAGCGAATGCCCGTGCCTGCCAGCAAGGTATCCAAGGCCTGCGTCACGCTGTAATTGCCTTTCAGGCCCGCGCTTTGCTTGCCTTCGGCCACGCTGCCTGCGCCAACCAGATAGACCCCGCTTTCTTGCGAGAAGCGCATCAACACCCGGCTCAAGGGGCCTGCTGGTATGTCATAACGCTGTGTCTTGTCTGCCGTCGGGCTGCTTCGCGTGGTCGCCTGGGCAGGCGAGGTACTGGCAATAAACGCGCTACCGGCCATCAAGACATACAGGGCCAAGGCCAGTGGACGCAAAGGGGCGCAATGCGATCCTGCATCCTTGGACAGGGAAAGGGGATCGGGGCGACGATGCATAAGGAGACATCCTTCAAAAACACGGGTCAGTCACAATAAAAACGATGAACCTGAACGATGTTCTTGCGTTGATGTTCAGTACTGAGCAGCCACGGCGGGCTGCCTCCTGCTTCATTGGCCTCACGCCAATCAGGTCCTCTTACTGTCTAAAACCACCAAGTCTCCAAAACCCGGAACCTGCTTTTGCATCTTTTTTGAGGTTTTTTGGCCAAAATCCGGCAAGCCTTTGAATCTGATAGGTTTTTATTTTTATTATTTATGACCATCGTTGGTGGAATGCCCTGCTCAATCAATCCAGAGCTTGCACACTGGTCCACCAGGGCATGGGCTGATCGATGCGAATCGGCAATGCTGAAGCCAGCATTTTCAGCACGCGGTCCGTGTCATGAATGGGGAAGCTGCCATAGACCTTCAGATCGGCCACTGCCTCATCTACACCTAGATAGCCTTTGCGGTAACGGCTCAATTCCTTGATCACGCTACGCAAGGCAATGTTGTCAGCCACCAGCACGCCTTGGGTCCAGGCTTCGCGCGCCTGATCGGCGTCCATGCTTTGCCGGATACGCTGCGCACTAAAGTGCACCTGCTTGCCCGCCTGTACCGTGGCGGTGTTTTGACCTTTTGCCGTAGACACCTGCACAGCCCCTTCGTAGACCGCCAGCTGCGTACAGTCCTTGTCCATACGCACATTGAATTGCGTGCCCAAGGCACGCATATTGCCCTGCGGAGTTTGAACAGTGAACGGTCTGTCCGTATCGTCTTTGGCCGTCTGAATGAAGATCTCGCCGGAGATCAAAACAATATGGCGAACCTGCGCAGTGAACTGCACATCAATCGCAGAGGCGGTGTTCAGCCACAGCCGGGAACCGTCTGCCAGCACAATCTGGTTCTGCTCTCCGGTTTGTGTAGAGTGGTCAGCCGCCAAAGCCAGAACACTGGAGGGCAGCCAGGACTGACGCCAGCCCAGCCAGCTTAGAACTCCCGTGCCTGCCAGTACGGCGACACTGGTCAGCACGCGACGGCGCTGATGCAAACGCTCGTTAGCCGTATGCAATTTCTCTACCACACGGCGCGAATCCGGCGTGGTACGCACAGGCTCAAAACTGCGGCTGACTTCCTCCACATAACGCCAAGCGGTGCTGTGCATCTCGTCCTGTTTGAGCCAGTTCTGCCAGGCAGAGCGCTGCGCCGCACTGGCTTTGCCATCGCGCAGGCAGGCATACCATTCAGCGGCTTGCATCAAAACGGCGTGGGGAGGTGTAGCGGGAGAAGAAAAACTGGAGCCGTGCTTCATGAGGCTTAGTATTGAGGTTCCTGACGCAATTCGGCGACGGTCTGGCAAGCATGCAGACTGATGCAGCCCAACATGGCTTGTGCCACGTACTTGCGCACCATGCGGCCGGAAATACCCATTTCTGCGCCGACCTCATCGTCCGTCATCTCGCAAATGACGGCCAGGGTAAACGCCTTGGCCGCTTTGGGAGACAGGCTGCTGAGCATGGCGCTGATCTCTTCCAGCGCCTGCAAAATCATGGCCTGACGTTCCGCCGAAGGGTAAAAATTCTCGGGTGTAGCAGCCAGAATATCCAGCCAGGCCTGCTCAATTTCCTGACGTCGCCACAGATTGATGCACAGGTTTTGTGCTGTCTTGCGCAAGTAGGCGCGAGCCTCGCCGGGGCTGGCAAATTGCCAGCGGGAACGGCTGCTTAACAAGCGTACAAACGTGTCCTGCGCCAAGTCAGCCGCCTGGTCCGCGCCACCCAAGCGGTGATGCAGCCAGCGCTGCAACCAACTATGGTGGTCGCAGTAAAGTGACTCGACCGACTCGGCCGAATACACGCCTGACAAGGGAAGAACTGAAGATGACACGAGGGTACTCCGCACCGCTAGATAATGAGAATCGTTATCAATTATAGAGTGTGAGCTGCAAAATCCGCTAGCGGTGTGTGTTTGCAGCGACACATAAACTGGCTTTCAGGCAAGGCTCACCCTCTTTCGCAGGATTTATTTCCCTATAAAAACCACTCGAAAATTGCCAAACGGCGAAGAATGCAAAAAGAGCCGCATAAGCGGCTCTTTACGGTCGATGTAATCTGAAAAACTTATTCGACAGTCACACTCTTGGCCAAATTCCGTGGCTTATCCACGTCCGTGCCACGCGAGCAGGCAGTGTGATAGGCCAGCAATTGCAAGGTCACCGTGTGCAGGATGGGAGACAGTTTGCCGTAGTGCTCCGGCATACGGATCACATGCACGCGCTCGCTGCTGCCGATGCGGGTATCGGCGTCAGCAAACACGTACAGCTCACCACCGCGTGCATGGACTTCTTCGATATTGGATTTCAGCTTTTCCAGCAGTTCATCGCGTGGGGCGATAGTGACCACGGGCATGGCTTCGGTGACCAGGGCCAGAGGGCCGTGCTTCAGTTCACCGGCTGGGTAGCCTTCGGCGTGGATGTAGCTGATTTCTTTCAGCTTCAACGCGCCTTCCATGGCGATGGGGTAATGCATGCCACGGCCCAGGAACAAGGCGTTTTCCTTGCTGGCAAAACGGTCAGCCCATGCCATGATCTGTGGCTCCAGAGCCAGCACGGCAGCGATAGCGGTAGGCAGGTGGCGCAGGGCTTTCAGGTAGTCGCCTTCCTGCTCCTGATTCAGGTGACCTTTGACTTGAGCCAGCGCGATGGTCAGCAGGAACAAGGCGGTCAACTGGGTGGTGAAGGCTTTGGTGGAAGCCACACCAATTTCCACGCCAGCACGGGTGATGTAGGACAGTTTGCATTCGCGCACCATGGCGCTGGTGGCCACGTTGCAGATGGTCAGGGTCTGTTCCATGCCCAGGCTGCGGGCATGTTTCAAGGCGGCCAGAGTATCCGCGGTTTCGCCGGACTGGGAAATCGTCACCACCAAAGTGCGCGGGTTGGGCACGCTGTCGCGGTAGCGGTACTCGCTGGCAATTTCCACATTGACGGGGATTTTGGCCAGAGACTCAATCCAGTAGCGAGCGGTCAGACCGGCGTAGTAGCTGGTGCCGCAAGCCAGAATCAGCACATTGTCGATGTCCTGGAAAACCTTGTAGGCCTGGTCACCAAACAACTCGGGTGTGACGCTTTCAATGTCTTGCAAGGTATCGCCTACAGCGCGGGGCTGCTCGAAGATTTCCTTTTGCATGAAGTGGCGGTATGGGCCCAATTCAGCGGCTGCGGTGTGCAGATGTACGGTGTGTACCGGACGATCAACAGCGCGGCCGTCCTTGTCCATGATCCACACTTTATTGATCTGCAAATCAATCACATCACCGTCTTCCAGGTAGATGATTTGATCGGTGGTGCCGGCCAATGCCAAGGCATCCGAAGCCAGGAAGTTTTCATTCTGGCCCACACCTACAACCAGCGGCGAACCATGGCGCGCACCCACTACACGGTGAGGTTCGTCCTGACAGAACACGGCAATCGCATAAGCACCGGTCAAGCGACGGATGACCTGCTGCACGGCCTCGAACAGATCCCCGTTGTACAGGTGGTCGATCAGGTGAGCGATAACCTCGGTGTCGGTTTGGCTCTCGAACACGTAGCCAATGCTTTGCAGCTCGGCGCGCAATTCGTCGTGGTTTTCAATGATGCCATTATGCACCAGCGCAATACGCGCTTTGCCCTTGCCGGAGAAATGAGGGTGAGCATTGTGAGTAGCAGGCGCGCCGTGCGTTGCCCAGCGAGTGTGAGCAATGCCGGTAAAGCCTTGCAGATGATCTGCCTTGACCTGTTCTTGCAGCTCGGCCACGCGCTGAGTACTGCGTGCCCGCAACAACTGGCCCTGCGCATGAACAGCAACGCCGCAAGAATCGTAGCCCCGGTACTCCAGACGCTTCAAACCTTCCAGCAGCACGGGGACAATATCGCGTTGCGCTACCGCGCCAACAATTCCACACATAGCCAACTCCTGTTCATGGCCCCTTTCGGTGGGCCAACTAATCAATTCAATCCGCTTATTCTGATCTGAATCATGAAAAATTTTATGTCTATTTTTTCTTTGAAATGAATTAAAATTTCATTTAATAATCAATATGAAAGAAAAGATAAATTAAATTTATTTAACGGAATTTTATTTCATCATAGATAGATAAACATTGTCATGATTGAACTGGATGAGCTGGATTTACGCATTCTGGAGCAACTGCAAAATGATGCTTCCATCAGCAATCAAACGCTGGCTTTGCGCGTGCATGCCTCTCCCCCGACCTGCCTGCGGCGAGTACGTCGTTTAAGCGAACAAGGGGTAATTCGCAGGCAGGTTGCCTTGCTGGACCCGGAGCAACTGGGCCCCAGCTTGACGGCCATTGTGGAGATTACGCTGGACCGTCAGGGTGAAGAATACCTGCAGCAATTCGAGCGCCTGATGGCCCCCGAAGCAGCAGTGACGCAATGCTATCGCGTCTCGACCGGGGTGGATTTCATTGTGATCTTGCAGGTCAGCGACATGACGGCGTATCACAAGCTGGCTCACGCTTTATTCACCAGCCAGGCGAATATCCGCAATATACGAAGCTTCTTTTCGATTCATAAGGCCAAGTTCGAGACGCGGGTGCCTTTACCTGCACCAAAGATGTAAGCCGGGCTCAGTTCCGTACACGTTGCTGTACCAGTTGCTGATACAGACGCAAGTAACGCTGCACCATGACAGCGGGGTCATGCTCCTGCTGCACCCAACGATGCGCCAGCGCTGCCTGTTGCCGCGCTGCTGTCGGATTGCTCAAAGTGTCATCCAGAGCCTGTGCAATGGCTTGTGCATCCCCTACCGCGCATAACTTGCCACGGCCATTATCCAGCAGCTCACTCAAACCGCCCGCCATCGTGGCCGTAACGGGCACGCCGTACACGAACGCATCAAGAACGCTGGAGCCCAGGGCTTCATGCCGGGAGCTCAGGACAAAGCCGTCCATCAAGCGATAAGCCTGTTCAGGGCGGGCTTCAAAGCCAGCCAGCTTGTAGCAGTCTTCCAGCCCCAACTGCGCAATCAGTTCCTCTGCCGCCGAGGTCTCGGAGCCAGACGCACCGAAATGCAGAAACACAAAGTCCTGACGACGCTGATACAAGGCATGAACCGCGCGTATCAAAGTCTGGGGGTCTTTCTCAGACGTCAATGCCGCCATCGTCCCCAGAACGTGCAAGCCCTGCGGATTCCACCGCAGCCGCAAGTGGTTCACATAGGCCTCATCCTGCTCGACGTACTCGATGGCACTAGGAATCACATCTACGGAAAAGCCCAGGCGACGCGGCTCTGCCGCTGCTGCCTGGCTGATCGCTACCAAACGATCCGCCTTGCGCCACTTCCAACGCGTGCGTCGTTCCTTGGAAGTCAAAGCGCTGTCTGGCTGCTGTCCGCTACGTTGCTCGACGCGTTTGCGGTCAATCGGAAAAGCCGTGCGGCGCGTAAAGACCACCCGTTTGGGCAACCAGAAATGCAGCAAGGCCAGCCAGCTCATGCAGGACGCGGTTTGGGAATGGACGATATCAAAACCCCGGCCATGCACCAGTAAATAGCGTAGCGCGGCACCCACGGAGGCGCATTCCACCACACTCACGCCCTGCTCTTTAGCACGCTTGGCCAACTCTTCATCACGTCGGGCCAATAGACTGACCTGATGACCAGCCTGTTGCATCTGCTGGATGCTCAGCAGGGTTTGCCGCTCGCCACCGCGCCAGCCGCGCTCGAAGTTAAGCTGCAGAATGCGCATGAAGACGATCCAGAATCAGCCCATCCGGGCACTGTGTGCCACAAGCGTACGCAGCAATGCTCCCCTTGCGATGCAAAGGGAGGGATGCCAAAGATGGGCTAACACACATCAAGATTTGCGGACCGGGCGCTTCCAGCCGGACACGCTGCGCTGTTCCGAACGCGACAAGGTCAGCTGATCATCCGGCGCATTGCGCACCAGGGTCGTACCCGCACCAATTGTTGCGCCACGGCCTACCGTCACCGGAGCCACCAGCTGCGTATCCGAGCCGATGAAGGCATCGTCACCAATCACGGTGCGGAACTTGTTCACGCCATCGTAATTGCAGGTGATGGTGCCTGCGCCAATGTTCACACGCTGCCCCACATCGGCATCACCGATATAGGCCAGGTGATTGGCTTTGGAACCTTCACCCAGCTGGGTGTTCTTGATTTCCACGAAGTTGCCCACGTGGGTGTGATTGGCCAGAACAGCACCAGGGCGCAGACGGGCGTAAGGGCCGATACGGGCTTCTTCGCCAACCTGGGCTTGTTGCAGATGGCTGAAAGCTTCGATTTGCGTACCGGCACCAATCGTCACGTCACGCAGCACGCTATGCGGGCCGACACGCACGCCGTCTTGCAACACAACCTTGCCTTCAAACACGCAACCCACATCAATGAACACATCACGGCCACACTCCAGTGTGCCGCGCAGATCAAAGCGGGCCGGGTCGGCCAAGGTCACGCCTTTTTCCAACAGACGGCGAGCCTGTTCTGCTTGCCACAGACGCTCCAGCTCGGCCTGTTGAATGCGGCTGTTCACACCCAGGGTTTCCCAACCAGCAGCTGGTTGAGCAGCTTGCACGGGCACGCCATCGGCAACCGCCAAGGCAATGATGTCGGTCAGGTAGTACTCGCCCTGAGCGTTGTCGTTGGTGATGCGGGTCAGCCAATCTTTCAGGCGCGCCGTCGGGGCTACCAGAATGCCGGTGTTCACTTCCTTCACGGCACGCTCGGCTTCGCTGGCATCCTTGTGCTCGACAATGCGCTGTACGGTGCCATCTGCACCGCGAATGATGCGGCCGTAGCCGGTGGAGTCTGCCAGCGTTTCGGTCAGCACGGCCACGCCTTGGCCACGCGCTTGCAGCAAGCGGCGCAAGGTGTCAGCCTGGACCAAAGGAACGTCGCCATACAGAACCAGCGTGGCGTCATCTTCCTGGTGGCCACCGACCAGTTCAGGCACGGCCTGTTGCACTGCATGGCCCGTGCCATGCTGCGGTTGCTGCAAGGCAAAGGCCAGCTCGGCCTGTGCGAAGGTTTGCTGAACGCGCTCGGCGCCATGACCCACCACGACCACAACTTTTTCCGGCTCCAGTTCACGTGCGCTGTCGAGCACGTGGGCCAGCATGGATTTGCCGGCGATAGGATGCAGTACTTTGGGCAGGTCAGACTGCATACGCTTGCCCATGCCTGCTGCCAGAATCACGATATTAAGCATAAAAATTTACCTACAAGGTTGGTCGATCAGTTCTTTTTGGTACTGCTTTTGGTGCTGCGCGTGGCGGTTTTTTTAGCCGCCGTTTTGGTGGCCGCCTTGGCCGCAGTTTTAGTGGCGGCTTTCGCTGCCGTTTTCACCGGCTTGGCTGCTGCCGGAGCACTGGTCTTGGCCGACGTCTGGGCATTGGCAGCTGCCGGTTTGGAGGGTTTGGCCGACGAGCCTGCCGCTTTAGCCTTGCTCGCCTGCTGACGATAATTTTCCACCTGCTGCATTGATGCCGCTGTGGCGGTCGCCATGGCATCAAACTGCTGTTGCAGCATGTTCCACCACGCTTGTGCAGCGGGATTGCCTGCACCGGCGTCCTGCTGGGCACCGGGCTGTTTATCTTTTGGGGCGTCCTGCGTGGCAGCCGCTTCGGGCTGTGGCGCAGCTTGTTGAGGCTGTGTCGAAGCATGTTGAGATGCCGTTTGCGATGCCGCTTCCGGCTTGTTGGCCCCAGACTTGGAATCTGAGGTAGCCGCGCTATCCGCCGCTGCCGCCATGGGATTGAAGGCCATAAAGGCTTCAAAGGGATTTTTCCCGCCCGCAGCCTGCGTACCTTGCTGTGCCATGGTTTTGATGGCCGCCAAGGTGGAGCGCTGAATCTCCAGCCCCTGGATGGTCGTGCTCAGCATGGACAGGTTCAGCTGCAACCAGCTTTCCACGGCACGCAAGTCACGAATACGACGATCTAGATCATCGGGGGACAAGCTGGGCATCATGCCCGAGCTCAAATCGCCCGCCCCGCCGCTGGCCATGTTTTTCCAGGCCTGCGCCATCATGTCCATGCTGCGCAGCAAGGGATTGTTGCCGCCGCCCAGGGCATTGAAATCAGGTATACCAAAAGGATTCGGGTTCATGCGTAGCTCCCATCGGGTTGATGCCTGCCCGGTGACTCCCAGGTTCAGGCCAGCTGTTCCAGATGCTGCTTGATGCTGTCGATCAGCACCACTTGCGCTTCCAGGGTGAACAAATCTGCTTCTATCATTTGCCAGGCTTCATCCAGCGTCAATAAGCGAAACTCACTAACCTCGCCGTCCATATTGCAGGGCCGTACATCGTCGGCCAGCACGCAATCGCTAACCAGGGCGTTCTCCACCTGATAGCCTTCCGGCAGACGACGGTGCATGCGCAAGGACACGCGCAAGGGGGTGCAATTGTCCAGCACGGACTCGGCCAACCCCGCTTCTTCATAACTTTCGCGTATGAGAGAGGTATGCAGTGATTCACCACTGACTGCCAATCCACCGACCAGCGTGTCCCACATATTCGGGTCTGTCGATTTGGTGGGTGAACGACGTGCGGCCCAGATACGGCCGTCTGTGGACCAGCCATTCAAATGCACGGCTTGCGTCAAAAAGCCCAAGGGCCGTACCGCACCGCGTTCAATGCGCGACAGGCACTGCCCTTCTCCGACCACGTCCAGCAACTCGTCACGCCAGGCCCGAATGCAACCGCCTTCCTGCAAACGCAAGGCGACCTGATCCAGGACCTGAGCCAAGCTCAATTCCTGGCTGGGGCAATCGCTCAGACGCAAGACATCTTCTTCAATCGAGACCCCTGGCAAAGGCTCGATACAACGAGCGGCCTTGGGGGTGATCCATCCGGCAACGCGCCCATCAACAGTGACAGGGCGGCTGCCCGGTGGGGGCAATTGTTGCAGCTGACTGGTCAAGCTGGCCATGCGCTGACGCAGGGCCTGAGTAAGTGATCGGTTCTGGAACAAAGTCATAGTCGGCGATTGTAATTCAAGCCTTGCCCCATTACGGCTTTTGTAGCGTTTAGTCCAACCTTGTCTTCTAGGGACATACCCTGCCCTTGAAGGCTAAAACAAGTTCTATATAATTTCCGTGAACAGATAAGCTACTAAAAACTTCGAGCGGACCAGCACTTAGATGCGACAAGCCCGCCACTGCAACACAGCAGTTTCTTCCAGCGTTGGATTTTTCGGAGCGTTGACGCAGCCGAACCCCGGTTTGGCATGGCAACACCAAAAGAGGGACAACAATGAAGATGTGGAGAAGTTTATTTGCTCTGACCGCCTGTTCGACGGCAGGGCCAAGCCTGGCTCAGATCACCCACATGGAGGGTGGTCCCCGTGTCAATCAGCTCAATTTGCATAACGGGGTTACCCCCATCGCCCAGGACATTGCCTGGCTGCATTGGATGATGCTGATCATCTGTACCATCATCTTTATTGGCGTGTTCGGCGTGATGTTCTATTCCATCATCCGGCACCGCAAGTCCAAGGGCGCGATTGCCGCCCGCTTTCACGAACACCTGGGTGTGGAAGTGGCTTGGACCATCATCCCTTTCCTGATCGTGATCGGCATGGCACTGCCTGCCACCAAAACCGTGGTGGCCATGAAGGACACCAGCAGCGCCGACCTGACCGTCAAGGTCACTGGCTATCAGTGGAAATGGGGCTACGAGTATCTGGACGGTCCGGCCACGGGTGTGAAATACCTGTCCAACCTGTCCACCCCGCGCGCCCAGATTGAAGGCCGCGAACCCATTGGCCCGAACTATCTGATGGAAGTGGACAAGCCACTGGTCGTGCCGGTTAATAAAAAAGTGCGCGTCATGCTGACGGCCGAGGACGTCATCCACTCCTGGATGGTGCCCGAGTTTGGCGTCAAGCAAGATGCCATCCCTGGCTTTTTGCGCGATACCTGGTTCCGTGCGGACAAGGTCGGCACCTACCGCGGTCAATGCGCCGAGCTGTGTGGCAAGGACCACGCCTATATGCCCATCGTGGTGCAAGTGATGGCGCAAGAAGACTACGACAAGTGGGCCCAGGAGCAGAACGACTTGATGACTGCCCAGGCCGACGATCCCAATAAAGAGTGGACCAAGGACGAGTTGACCGAGCGCGGCAAACAGATCTTTGCGCAGAACTGCGTGGCTTGCCACCAGGCCAACGGCAAGGGCATGCCCGGCACCTTCCCCGCTCTGGATGGCGATACGAAATTTGTGCTCGCCCCCAAGAAAGGCCAGATCGACACGGTGTTGAATGGTCACCCTGGCACCGCAATGGCCGCCTTCCGCAATCAACTGACCGATGTACAGATTGCTGCGGTCATTACCTACACACGCAACGCCTGGGGCAACGCTGGCAAAGGGCCTGACCCTGTCGTGATGCCCGCCGACGTCAAGGAACAGCGCTAAGTCTGCGCTCGCCGCCTATCACACTATCAATCTATCCCTGACTACGGCCAGGGGGAGTGCAGCAAGGAGTCAAGCATGAGTAGCGTCACCGTCGACCATGTAGCGAACCCGAGCGGACATGATGATCACCATCATGCCCATGCCACCCCTAGCGGCTGGCGTCGCTGGTTGTTCGCCACCAATCACAAAGATATCGGGACCATGTACCTGATCTTCTCCTTTGTGATGTTGCTGGAGGGCGGCGTGCTGGCTTTGCTGCTGCGTACCGAACTGTTCCAGCCGGGTCTGCAGTTTTTCCGGCCCGAGCTGTTCAACCAGTTCACCACCATGCACGGCCTGATCATGATTTTCGGCGCGATCATGCCGGCCTTTGTGGGCTTTGCCAACTGGATGATTCCGCTACAGATTGGCGCATCGGACATGGCCTTTGCCCGCATGAACAACTTCAGCTTCTGGCTGCTGCCCGTGGGTGCCGTTCTGTTTACCGCGTCCTTCTTTGTGCCTGGCGGCGCGCCTGCCGGTGGCTGGACCATGTACGCCCCGCTGTCCTTGCAGATGGGACCGGGCATGGACTTCACGATTTTTGCGGTCCATATTCTGGGCGCGTCCTCCATCATGGGGGCCATCAATATTGTGGTGACGGTATTGAACATGCGCGCCCCTGGCATGACGCTGATGAAAATGCCGCTGTTTTGCTGGACCTGGCTGATTACCGCTTACCTGCTGATTGCCGTGATGCCGGTACTGGCCGCTGCCGTGACCATGCTGCTGACAGACCGTCACTTTGGCACCCACTTCTTTAACGCTGCCGGTGGTGGTGACCCGGTTCTGTACCAGCACATCTTCTGGTTCTTTGGACACCCGGAGGTCTACATCATGATCTTGCCGGCCTTTGGCATTGTCTCTGCCATCGTGCCTGCTTTCTCGCGCAAAGCCCTGTTTGGCTATGCCTCCATGGTGTACGCAACCGCCGCTATCGCGATTCTGTCCTTCCTGGTGTGGGCCCACCACATGTTCTCCACTGGGATGCCGGTAACGGGGCAGCTGTATTTCATGTACGCCACCATGCTGATTTCCATTCCGACCGGGGTGAAGATCTTCAACTGGGTGGCCACCATGTGGCGCGGTTCGCTGTCCTTTGAAACACCCATGCTGTTTTCCATCGGCTTTATCTTCGTGTTCACGATTGGCGGCTTTACCGGCCTGATCCTGGCCGTGGCTCCGATTGATATTGCGGTACACGACACCTATTACGTGGTGGCTCACTTCCACTATGTGCTGGTGGCCGGTTCCTTGTTCGCCCTGTTTGGCGGTGCCTACTACTGGCTGCCCAAGTGGACCGGTCGCATGTACAACGAGCGTCTGGGCAAGATCCACTTCTGGTCCACCATGATCTCGTTCAACGTGACCTTCTTCCCCATGCACTTTCTGGGCCTGGCGGGCATGCCACGTCGTTATGTGGACTACGCCGGTCAGTTCACGGACTTCCACCAGATTGCCACCATTGGCGCCTTCTGGTTCGGCCTGTCGCAACTGCTGCTGATCTACATCGTGATTCAGGCGGCGCGCGGCAAGGGTGAAGTGGCCAGTGCCAAGCCATGGGAAGGCGCAGAGGGTCTGGAATGGACGGTGCCCTCGCCCGCCCCGCATCACACGTTTGAAGTACCCCCTGTCGTCAAGTAACACTGGAGGAACGCCGTATGACCCCCGAACAACGCCGTCGCAACCGCCGTCTGGGATTGCTCCTGGCCGTGTTCGTCATTGCCGTCATGGCCTGGACCTTTCTAAAAGGCAGTCAATTTTTAGGACAGTGATATGGATGACGATTTTCGGGACCTCACACGGCGCAAGCTCAGTTTTTTCCAGACATTGAAAGCCATTGCCTGGGGATTTTTTGGAGTCCGTCGTGGCCGCGACCATGAGCAGGACATTGCCAAGATCAATCCGGTCTATCTGATTATTGCCGCCTTGATCGCCACGGTTGTTTTCGTTGTGGGCCTGATTATGGTGGCCCGCTGGTTCATTGGTCAGGCCAGCTGAACCCTGGCCGGATACTGCGCCCAAGGGCACATGACCCGAAGGAGAACACTATGCATGTCGAGACTACGGCTCACCCGTCCAAGGCGCCGTATTACTACGTCCCCGGCTTGTCGGGGCATCCGGTACGCGCCAGCATTTCCCTGTGCCTGACGCTGTTGGGTGCGGCTACCTGGATCAATAACTGGCCGGGCGGCTTCTGGGTGTTTCTGGTCGGGATTCTCAGCTTCTTGCTGGTGCTGTTCTTCTGGTTCAGCGACGCCGTGCGCGAGTCCGAAACCGGCCTGAACAGCACACGCGTAGACGTCTCCTATCGCTGGAGCATGTCGTGGTTCATCTTTTCCGAAGTCATGTTTTTTGCGGCCTTTTTCGGGGCGCTTTGGTATACCCGTGAAATTGCCACGCCGCTGTTAAGCGACCTGGATCACCGCGCCCTGCTCTGGCCTGACTTCACCGGCACCTGGCCCAACCAGGGCCCCGCTGGCACTGTCGCCCCGTTCCAGACCGTAGGCCCGCTGTGGCTACCTACGATCAATACGGCCTTGCTGCTGACCTCGGGCGTCACCCTGACCATTGCTCACCACGCCCTGCGCGCCAGCAAGCGTGGCGGCGCGATCTTCTGGCTGTTCATGACGGTTGCGCTGGGCTTCGCCTTTGTGGCCTGCCAGGCTTACGAATACATGCACGCCTACGCCGAACTGAACCTGAAGTTCACTTCCGGTGCGTACGGGGCCTTGTTCTATATGTTGACGGGCTTTCACGGCTTTCACGTGATTATCGGCGCCACCATGCTGACGGTGATGCTGATACGGCTGATGCGCGGCCACTTTACCGCCGAGCACCACTTTGGTTTTGAAGGTGCCGCCTGGTACTGGCACTTTGTGGACGTGGTGTGGCTGGGCCTGTACCTGTACGTCTACTGGTTCTAGTGATTCATGACCCAGGCCCGTTTCTTCGGGCCTGGGTTTTTACTTCAGGCCAAGGGCACGCCGGTGCTTTCAATCCAACCCAGGTAATGGGCCAGCAACACAAACAGGAACAGGGCCACGGACAAACCCACTCGCCAGGTCAGAGCATAGGCCATACGATTGGAATTACCCCGGTCCCGCATCAAATACACCAGGGCCGAACCCAACGAAACAATAATCCCCAGAAACACGATCAGGACTAGCACACGCATTACGTCTCCCCCGCTTCAGGTTGAATTGATGTCCAGCAACAATCCTCGTTCTTCTTCGACTCGATCCCTGCTTGCCCTGGTTTGTCTGGGTTTGCTGATGCTGCTGTTCATTAGCCTGGGACGCTGGCAACTGAGCCGCGCGCAGGAACGTCAAAGCCTGGCACAACAAATAGAACAAGGCCGCCAGCAAGCTCCCCTGCATATTGATTCCCAGGCCAGCCTGGATAAAGGTGCCTTGTGGCAGTCTGTCGCGGTGCACGGCTCCTGGCGCAGTGAGTTAACTGTACTCCTGGATAATCGCAATTTCAAAGGTAAACCGGGCTACTGGATTGCCACCCCTTTTGTGCTGGATGAGGGCGATTTGGCGGGCTCCAGCCTGCTCGTGCTACGTGGTTGGCTGGCTCGTGTACCGGGGCAAACCCCTAGCGTTCCGGCCGCGCCTTCCGGCTCCGAAACCATTTCGGGCGAGTTGATGGAACGTGTTCCGCGTCTGTTTGAGCTGGGCAGCAGCCCCTTGCCCGAACACTTGCCCGACTCGTCGGGTACGCCCCCTGTCGTGCAGAACCTGGCCCTGGAAGATCTGCGCAGCCGCATTGATCTACCTGTGCTGCCGCGTGTACTGGCCCAGACCGCCCCCGCCTCGGAGCTGCAAACCAATTGGCCCGACCCGAATATCGACTTTGAAAAGAACCGGGGCTATGCACTGCAATGGTTCGGTTTTGCCCTGATTGCCCTGTGTGCCTGGATCGGTGTAGCGTGGAAATGGCTGCGACGCTCCAGGCCCAACTCTGCCCCTACAAGGAAAACCTAACGTGGACACGACTCAAACCCCTGCCCGCCCGCGTTCCATGACTCCGCTGTATCTGCTGCTGGCGATCAGTCTGGCACCCGTGCTGTTTGCACTGGCCGCCTACTACATGCCTTCATTGGGACTGCGGCCAGACGAGAGCAATGCCTACGGTCAATTGATTGAGCCCCAGCGCAGCGTGCCTGAACCCGCCGCCCTGCCCCTGCGCAATTTGCAAGGCGAGGCCTTTGATCTGCAATCGCTGCGGGGTCGCTGGGTACTGGTCAGCGCCGATGAAAGCGCCTGCCCCGAAAGCTGCGTGCGCAAGCTGTTCATCCTGCGCAACTCCCACGCCAGCCAAGGCAAGAACGTGGATCGCCTGGCTCGTGTTTGGTTTGTGACCGACCAGGGCCAACCAACCGAGCAAATTCTGGAGGCCTATCAAGGTACGCATATGCTGCGCGCCGATCCGCGCCAGCTGGCCGAATTTCTGACTCCTGACGCTGCTGGCAAGGCCCCCGAACAAGCCGTCAAGAATGGCATGTGGATCATCGACCCCAATGGCAATTTGATGATGCTGTTTCCGGGCGATGCCGACCCGCTCAAGGTTCGCACCGATATACGCAAACTGCTGAACAATTCACGCATCGGATAAGTTTATGGCCGATATCCGCCAACGCTACCGCAAGCTGGTTTACCTGACCTGGTTCCTGACTTTGGACCTGATCATGTTTGGCGCTTTTGTGCGCCTGACAGATTCCGGTCTGGGCTGCCCGGACTGGCCCGGTTGCTATGGCAAGCTCACGCCGCTGGGCGCGGGCGCACATATCGAACAAGCTTATCAAGCCATGCCTTATGGCCCGGTCAGCTGGGGCAAGGCCTGGATTGAAATGATCCACCGCTACGTAGGCGCGGCCCTGGGCATGCTGATTATTGCCATTGTATGGATGGCCTGGCGGCATCGTCATACGCTGGGCCATTCGGCACGCCTGGCTCTATTCACCTTGCTGGCGGTGTGCGTGCAAGGCGCCTTTGGCGCCTGGACCGTGACCCACAAGCTGATGCCCATTATCGTCACCACCCACTTGCTGGGCGGCATGAGCGTGCTGGCCTTGATGACCTGGCTGGCCGTGCGCGAGAACCCCGGCCCGCCTGTGTCCCCGGTAACCCGCCGCTGGCGACCCTGGTTGATCGGCGCATTTCTCCTGCTGACCATTCAGATTGGTTTGGGTGGCTGGGTCAGCACCAACTACGCTGCGCTGGCCTGCATGGACTTCCCGCAGTGCCACGGCCAATGGATACCCGAGATGGATCTGCACGGCGGATTCTCGCTATTCCGCGCGCTGGGCGAGCTGCCTTCCGGTGAAATGATTTCCCAGGCCGCGCTGACCGCCATCCATTGGGTTCACCGCAATATGGCCTTTTTGGTGTTTCTGGTTCTGGGTTCCGTTGCGTGGAAATTACGCGCCGACCCCATATTGCGTCGCCCCGCAACTTTGGTCCTTTTGCTGCTGCTGGCTCAGCTCATCACGGGGTTAACCACGATCTTTTTCCAATGGCCTCTTTTGATTGCCGTCCTGCATAATGGGGGAGCTGCCGGTCTCGTTTTATGCTGCGTCACCCTGTTGGTACGGCTTTCCCGCAAGTCGACTGTCCCCCAAGGAATACAGTATGACAAACACCGCTACCCTGGCTCCCGCCTCGCTCCTGCGCCAGTATCTGGTACTGACTAAACCCAGAGTCACCCAGCTGGCTGTTTTCTGTGCCGTTATCGGCATGTTTCTGGCTGCTCCCGGCCTGCCCGATCCGGGCACCGTGGTCGCGGGCACGCTGGGCATATGGATGCTGGCGGCTGCCGCCTTTGCCATCAACTGCCTGATCGAAAGCCAGATTGATGCCCGCATGTTGCGTACCGCTCGGCGCGGTACGGCACGCGGCACCATTACCCCGCCGCAAGTCCTGGCCATGTCCGGTTTGCTGGGCGGCATGGGCATGCTGGTGCTGTATTACTGGGTGAATCCGCTGACCATGTGGCTGACCTTGGCCACCTTCATTGGTTATGCGGTGATCTATACCGTGATTCTCAAACCCCTGACCCCACAAAACATCGTGATCGGCGGTTTGTCCGGTGCCATGCCCCCTGCCCTGGGCTGGGCCGCCATTGCCAATGCCGTACCGGCTGAAGCCTGGCTGCTGGTGCTGATCATCTTCATCTGGACGCCCCCGCACTTCTGGGCATTGGCGCTCTACCGTCAGCACGACTACCAGCGCTCCGGCCTGCCCATGCTCCCCGTCACCCACGGCAAAACCTTTACGACGCTGCATGTGCTGCTCTACAGCTACATCCTGATGGCTTCCAGCCTGCTGCCCTTCATCATCCGCATGAGTGGTGTGCTGTATCTAGTGGCTGCGATCTTGCTGGGCGCACGTTTCATTCAATACGCCCATCAACTGCACCGCAACTACAGCGATGAGCTGTCCCGCAAGCTGTTCCGCTTTTCCATTATTTATCTGGCCGTCCTGTTTGGAGCGCTGCTGCTGGATCATTGGGTGCGTTTGATCTGAATCTCATCGACAGAGTGAGGAAATAACGACCGCCCTATCCCAGAGGGCGCCACCCAGTCTGCTTATGCAATATAGGCGTATGGCCCTTACCAAGTAATTACGTCTATCCAAATGCATAGATTTTAAAACCACAAAACTATTCGATAGATTGAGTTATGGCCTTGAAGACTTTCTATTATTTGCCATGGTTACCAACAATAACGACACACAGAACGAGAACCCAGCAACAATTCGCAAAGGCCATAAATAAGAGCCCATTGCCTGCACAGCCAAACTAAATAAATAAGCGCCAGCACCAGCACTGCACATGTGCACTATGATCAAACGACCCGACACACGTGCTACCTTGTCATAAGATGCAGCTACACTCATGCTGTACATAAAATAGCCTGCAGAAAGTGCTGGCCAAGCCTGTAAGCTGACCAACCCAAGCCAAGTTTGATAAAAAGCTGCTGTCACCATACATACAGCAGAGGCCAGCATCGATCCGACAATAAGACTGCGAAACAGGTTTCCCGATTCCTGCATGCGCGTAAACAGGAAGATCGAGCCAAACGTTGTCAGACCCGACATAAAAAGCGCGATCGCGGTGATATTAGGGCTTTCGAATGCCTGGTCAACGATAAGCACAAAATGCAAAGCAAAGAAACCAGCGAGTCCGCCCGACAAAGCAATCGCTGCATACTCAGCAAAACCCACTCGCAACATTGACCTCGCCGCAATATGCCGTCCGGCCTCTCCTGGGGTAGGTAAAAACCGTCCTCTAGAAGGCACTCGTATAACCGCAAACAGGCAAAATACCAGTGTCATCACAACTAAACAAAGCACAGCAGTCTGCCATTGGATGAACTGAGAAGCCCACAGTACCGCAGGCGGTACAACCAAGCCTGAGATGAGTGGCCCAACAGTCAGCGCCCGCATATTAATCAACAAGGATTCAGGAGGTAGGTTAGCAACCAAGTGCTGAGGACACTGCAACCCGAGCAATGCCCATCCTATGCCACCGCCAATGCAAAAAACAGCAGCCAAGATATGAAATGAATCCGCAAATGCAATGAAAGCCAATGTCGCAGCGGAGAGACTCGTCCCTATCAAGAGTAACAATCCAATGCCCACATACCTTGCTATTACAGGATAGATAAGAATGATCATGCTTGCCACAAGCATATTGCCCAGTAGCACAAAAGCAATATCAGCAGGCTGAACGCCTAGCATCACCACCAACTGAGGGGCTAGAGCCTGCAATAATAGACGTGGGACCGCTCCAAACACTCGAAAGGCTAAAATAGCGTACGCCATGCCCTGTAGGGCATTAGTCCTGCGGCTCGTGTTCAAGGTTCCTCTCAACCTAAGCACACGACTCTGCGTCCGTTACACCAAACTCAACCGAAACCGAGTGCATATAAGCGCGTCTAGAGCCATTCCACCGCACAGGCACACCCACTCGCACATAGCAAGCATGCGGGAGTGGAATCGCAGCCCCTCTAGGAAGTGAATACCCTAACCCCGAAAGCCGCACAGGAATCATGGGAACATTGGGATGCTGTTCAGCAAGTGTTGCGATACCGCCCTTCAAACGCGATGGAATCTCGGGTTCTCCACGAGTGCCTTCAGGGAAGAAAATCAAGATCTGTCCCTCCTCCAAGGCCTTACTACAACGCTGCAAAGAGCGCTTCGCCTCGCCACCGTTTGCCCCCCCAACCGGAAGAATACCTACAACATGGGTGGCAAACCAAGCAAGACAACGATTTCGTAAAAAGTAGCGATCTGAAGCAACGGGACTAAGCAAAGGAAGAGCCCTGAAAGGAAGTAAGGCTCCGAGCACTAGTGTATCCAAGTGACTATTGTGATTCGCAATCAAAATGGCAGGACCAGCTTTAGGAAGGCGCTCCCGCCCCGTCACTCTCACTCCGAGGACAAAGATCGAGATAAACCGACCAAATGCCTTGTAAAAAATCAGGCGCAGTAGAACTTGGAAAAGAAATTTCATCAGCTTGACCGCATCAAAGACCTACCTGCTCAACGCACTACGGCCCGAGCTACTTTCTAAATCACTATTAGAACGGGGATGCATAGCGCCATACAGCACATACTCAGAGATTCTGCCAAATGAACTTTCATCTACCATCATGCTGAGTCCTCCTAAGTGCCGAATTTGCGAGACGATAGAAGAAGCGACCTGTGTACCGGTGTACTTGAGAACCTCTGCTGCAACGCTAAACTCTCTCATCGCCACAGCTGGAGAGTTATGAGAAGCCTCCACCAACACCGACTCAACGGCATAACGTAAGGAGAGCGCAGAACGCAATTGCAGCTCCATACGACCTACAGCACTTTCATGCTTCAGAACGCTATCACCGGAACCTACCGTGGCTATCTTACGTATGCAAACCTCTAAAGCTGCACGCGCTGCGCCAAGATACGCAGCTGAAATAAGCGACTGAAACCAAGAAAGTGAATAGGCATGAAACTGCGTTGTGGCAGTGATATCAGCTACGCTAACAAGCTGATATGGGGCAATACTGACCTGATCAAAGTTAATTGCACGCGTATCGGTCTCCTGCAAAAAAGCAACGGGAGGAGTTGTATCGAACGCAATATTTGGATTGTCTTTCAATACGACATAAAAAAGCCCAAAACTATGATCAGAAATGGCTGCAGTAAAAAACAGAATATCGGCAATACTTGCCATCGACTGATAGCGTTTACGTCCGGTAACCACCCATCGCCCATCCACCATCACTGCGTTAAGACCAGCTTTGATTCGCCCATCCGATTGAATCGTCATATCAAAACTCGAAACCGCACACAGTAGCTTTTCATCTTGAATCATCTTGAGAAAATAATCTCGCTTCTGACGAGACTCCTCATCAAAAATCTCTGCAGTAGCAATCGTCCCTAAAGCATACTGATGCATGGTTAGCCCAACCGCTGCAGCAATATCAACCTTACCAATTTCATGCAGTAATTCAAAAGACGATCGGTAAATCTCATATGGAAGTTTTTGTCGGTCAACCATATGCGACAAAATATCAGTTTTTCGCAACGCTGAAACTGCATCCGATGAAAAAAAACGTCCTTTCCAACGCGAGCAAAAATCCCTAGCTTGAATAACCAAATTCGAGGAATTCATATCAATTTTTTCGAAAGCCAATACTTTCTCCATAGCGCACCAATGTTTCAATTCCATTATTACTATTCGCTTCAATATCAGAATCCATCACAACGGTACCTGGTTTAAAAACAAGAATTATTGTCGACCCACCAAGAGAGAAAAAACCTTTCTCTTGCCCACGTACCACACGGGTACCAGATTGGTTTAACTGAGTAATAGCGCCGACACCCAACGCTCCTACGTCAACATGCAAAACATCGCCAAAAGTGGTGGTATGTAAGAGGCTACAATCTCGTACGTTAACCGTGAACGATTTAGCATTAGCCCACAATGCATACGGATGAACAGCCTCACACAAACGCCCAGACGTCCATGTATTGCCAACCGTCGCATCATCGATATAACAAAAGCGGTGGTAATCGAATGGAGCCAACCTGAGCACGATGACAGTGCCTCCCACATAAGCTTGCGCCATTTCGGCTTTTCCCAGAAGTGCTTCCAAAGTAAAGCTACGCCCCTTAACGGGAAGAACACAATCCTCTTTCATCTCATACTTAATTACACGCGCGTCTGCGGGTGAGATCAACACTCCCAGCTTCATATCGATTGGCCGAGCCCCAACTCTCAGTTTCCTCGTGAAAAATTCGTCAAAACTGCAAAATGATTCTATAGGACGATCCAATTCGCTAATCTCAATATTATAGTTTTTTACAAAACTACGAATTTTACGAGTAGATTTATTGCTACGATTCAGAATTCCATAAATATTCGAAAAAAAGCGATTTCGAAAAATAACATAACGCAATACCACCCCAATCGGAGTGTAATACATAAACCAGAGCCAAAACTCATTAAAAACTGGCTCATTAACTATTTCAAAATGCGGATTTCGAGTTGCAATCTTTAACGGCTTTATGAGATTTGACATATTAAAAATTAACTATTTAAATTAAACATTAATTCAAATAAATAAAAAACAAAAAAATGCAGGCGCACTCAAAGTCAAACTATCCACGCGATCAAGAAACCCGCCGTGCCCAGGAAGAGAACTACCACTATCTTTAATATTTAAGTTCCGCTTAACTGCCGAGAAGCAAACATCACCAAAAACACCGGCCAACGAAACTGAAAAACCTAAAACGATAGAAATAAAAATACTCATTCCATTAATTAAATACGGAGCTAATATGAGTGACACGACGGCTGTACTCAGTGCACCACCAATAGCCCCGGCTATTGTTTTACCTGGACTAACGGAAGGGAAAATCTTCCGTTTGCCATAAGCCTTCCCCCATACGTACTGCATGACATCATTGACTACGGTCAGCAACAACAGCATATAAAATCCGCTGCCAACAATTGCGCCACCCGATGAAATAAAAGTTACCGATAAACTCAAATTAAAAACCAAAAAAATATAGCCCCACAATAAAGTAGCGGTAGTTGAAATATAGTTACTAGTTTCACCTTTCAAAACGGAGATGCAACTAATAGACGTCGCCGCCACAACTGGAAGGATGAACAAATTTAAGCTTTGAGGGTAAAAATAGGCCATCGTATAAGTCGCGGGGATCAACATATACGCAAAAAAACACTGTGCTCTACCATGAACCCCAAGTTGAGTTATAGAGATAAACTCACGTAAGGCAAGATAACTCACTAAAGACATAGCAACCACAATTGCCACATTCCCAAAAAACGCGGGAACAGTAAAAAAAAGCAAGATCTTTAACCAGGTTTGAATACGTGGGCCTAACTCTTCGACAGTAGTGACACTTAGTCTCCCGCCTACCACTACCTTAACCGTATATGCAAAGCCCAAAACCGCCCATAAAATGGCTAATTCCAAAGGCAAATACCTAATTAAATCGGCGGATACATATTCCATAATTTTTTGAAAATAATAAATAGCGAATTAAGAACCAGCTATAAATTCACTATGAAAAATTGCTAAAAAATCATCTTAAATAAAAATCAAAAATTCAAAACATCGATTAAATCTACTAATCCAATGACCCCAAGAGCATGCCACGTTTAAAGAAAATATCTCGAGTCATGCTCAGCAGTAGTGCTTTCTTGTGAGGAAAATCAATCTCCCCTACAACAGAAAATCCAAATCGGCGCAAATAATTGATCATGCGCTCATTATCAATACGAGGCTCACAAACTAGCCTCTGCGTCCTAGACTCATCCAAGAATGCATAATGGATAAGTGATGCAAGCCAGGCCTCTACACGATGTTCACCTCGGAATCGATCATCACCAACCAGCATATGAAGTCCACGATCGTAGTCGGCCGCATCATAGTGTTGACCTACCTTGTCCTCTTTCGCCCAATAAACATCGAAATAACCAAAAGGGCAGCCATCAAATTCGCCAATCAATGGCTGTGCATGCTTATCTGCAAGCAGTGCATGTAGTAATTGATAATGAAACTCTGGCGTTCCCTGCATTCCCCAGAAAGCATTGACACGCTCATTGTTCATCCATGTATGGAGATGTATTTGATCAACTTCAGGATCTAACCCTCGGAAACTCAATCGGTAGCCCAGCTGTGAAATATATCTAGAGTAAACAAAGCCGATAGGGCGCTCTGGCCGTTGAGGATGCCGCAACGCGCCTGATTGCACGTAATCATCAACTCTTGGGTTGGATAGAGCCCTACTTAGCCAAGCCCGTCCACACTGGAGAAAATCTTCACGCTTTACACAAAAAAAAGGACTACCAATAGTTTCGCTAGCGCTTCCCTTGATAGCCTCCATATGTAAAATATCTTCAAGGCAAAGAGCAGACGCTGAATCTATAGTGATTTCATCTGGATAAGAAGGAGCGAAAAAAGCTTCCTCAATTATGCTCAGCGTCTCATTTAGCTTAGTATCTTCTTGTCGAAAATCAGTTCTAAACACATTTCCAGAAGCCTTCAATTTATTCATAGAGTCATTATAAATATCTATTAAAAATGAAAATTAAATACAAAAATTATTTAAAACGAAGTATATTTTATTGACTTGCCCCATGATGATCTATTCCTATTCAGACAAAAAATATGTCTAAAGCGACAATTTCATCCGCCATGACCAAAAAAAACAAGAAAACCATCTTATTTCCATTACTATTTTTTAAAAAATTATTAAGCAATGAAAATTAAATTAGGCAGCAATAAGTCTAAGCCTCAACAAACAATAAAACTTAAAATGATTTTCTATAAAATAGGCAATTAAATGAACCAAGGAAGGCCATGAGAAAAAAAAGCCTATACCACACTGACTACCAAGACATTCCCCGCTTTATTGGTGCGATGGGCAAAGAATATCCTGACGGATATATAAGCTCTGCACATAGTCATCCACGTGCACAGTTTCTGTATGCCTCTGCTGGTGTCATGGAAGTTCAGACGCACGACACACTCTGGGTTGTTCCGTCTCAGCAAGCGCTCTGGATTCCGGCGGAAACGACTCATGAAACACGCATGCGAGGGAATGTCTCGCTCCAGACCCTTTATATCGACACGACACGTTGTGCCTTAGGGTCCCCGAAGCAGCCGACAATCATTCGAGTCTCTGCACTACTACGAGAACTAATCAGCCGTGCAATTGAGATGCCGATAGAGTACGAATTGGGAGGACGCGACGAGCGGATAATTCAGCTCATCTTGCTAGAAATAGACTGGAAGGAACGTCGGCCATTATCAGTGTCACGTCCTCGAGACCCGAGACTCAAACGAATCTTTGATAGCGTGCATAAAACTCCAGCTGACGACAGGAGCCTTCAAGATTGGGCACACATTGTGGGAGCGTCCAGTCGGACACTTACCAGGCTTTTCCAGGCAGAGTTTGGCTTGTCTTTCCGAGATTGGCGTCAACAAATGCGTTTACTGGCGGCGATTCCTCTTTTAACCGCAGGAATGCCTATTACCAAAGTGGCAGGGGATGTCGGATACGACACACCCAGCGCCTTTTCCCTGATGTTTCGCAAGGTCACCGGCATCACGCCAAGCCAATATCTTGCGCGCTATTGATAACGCCCTGAGACCGTCATGCTTACGACAACTCCAGACATCGTATGACATCACCCAGATCATCAACGACAGTGGCTCCTTGAGTACGCAAGGCACGACCTGATGCTGAATCAGGACTGCCAATACCAACGAACCCCAAACCAAGCGCACTCGCGACCCGCATGTCCCACAAACCATCTCCTACAGACACCACGGCCCGAGGCCTGTCCATATCATAGAGATGCATTGCACGGACTCGCGCAGCCTCGACGAGATCATCACGTGCAGCATGCTCGGACGAGGTAAGCAACGCTTCCTCCACAAAATCGATCGCAACAGCATGAAGTTTTTTCCGGCTCACTGACCGGATACCTCCCGTGGCGAACACTACGCCCCAGCGTGTCGTCTCCATAGCCTTTACGAATGTTCGGGCACCAGCAATTTCACGCAAGCCGCGCTCAGCAAGCAGGACCGAAAACCGGGAACCCAAATCCCTCTCAAAACTCGCCATCTGATCTGGCGAGATCCCTGTTCGCCCATGCTCTTCCATTGCATGAGTAAAGATCCCGGTATCAGTGTGATGAGGATAGCTGCCCCAGTCGGTATTCAAATGCTCCAACATTAGCGCTTGCATGGTCCCAAACAAGGCTTCCTGATGCATGGCAATGGAATCGGTCAACGTACCGTCAATATCAAGTATCAAGATACTGTCTTTTTTCACGGTTTGAGTGTTGGCAGTCATAGTCTATGAAAGGCATCATGCACACTCTGTAAACACGGGCACGTAGCCGAGAAAGTGCGCAAAGTAAAAAGTTCTTTACTCTGACGATTCAACGTCAGCACGAGTCTACGGTGACCGAGTAACTGTTGCCTATCTCGTAGTAGCCACGGAATACGCCTGATACGACAAAGTTGGTCGGACAACAGCCAGACCAACGTCGATAACCACTCTTTTACATCACTCCGCCATCAAGGTCGTATTCACGCTGCTTGCTGCCGGACTACGCCGCTTCCGTTACAACAGAGGTGCCCCCACTAGGCTGCAAAGGCCCCACAAAACTCTCCGCCTGACTCAAGGCATGCGCCAAACCAAACAGCGGTGGCAGTTCTTCGTGCTGGCGTTGGCCGGACTCGAACTCCTGCCAGACCTGGTAAGCCCGCTGGCGTTGGCGCACAACGGCTTCGATTTTTTCACTGAAGCTGGGATCTTTGCCACGCAAGGTATCGAAGTCGCGTTCGGTCAGCATCAGCAGGCGGCTATAGCCCAGGGAGCGCACTTCACCGGCATGGTCACTGTGCTCCATGACATTCACTTCGCCAATGGTCTGGCCGGTTCCCAGTTCCACCAGACTACCGTCGGGTAAGGTCAGTTCCAATGCTCCGGAAGCAACGAAGAACATGACTCGCATACCGCCATAGCGTAGATGAATTTTCTGATCTGGCAGCGCCAGACGCGGACGCAAGCGCCGTGCCAGGTCTTTCTTGGCTTGCTCGGAGATGCCATCGAACATGGGCACTTGGGCAATCAGCTCTATGGCGCTCATGGTCATGTCCAGAGTGGGACGTTCATCCAGATAACGCCAACGCTGCGTAATCTGTTTGACCAGATCGGCATACATTTCGCTGGTAATCAGGGAATGCGACAGCATGGTGCGGTAGTGCGCCCGTTCCTGGGCCGCCGCCACTCGTGCCAGATAGGACTCCTGCAACCACTGCGCAAACACCGGGTATTGCAGCGTCAAGGAATGCAAGGCATCTTCCAGCTGAGACAGGCGCAGCTTATGAGCCTGCACAATCGTGCCTGTGGCCTGTTGGCCCAGTAAGGGGGCCAATTCGGTTTCGGCAAAACGTATCAGACGCTGGGCCACAGACCGCTTGGCGATCAGGTTCGAGAAACGCTTGTCCAGTTCCCGCACCAGCCAGCCTTGCAGGCCAAACAGATAGTGCAAGCGCAAAGCAGACCGGAAACCTCGGGAGTAACGCAGATCATTGGCAATGGCGGCCTCGAAACCGGCCAAACCAGCCAGACGCACCGTATCGTTCATGCGTTCGGCGCGGCTCAACAAGGACTCGGCTGTTTTCCAATCCACAATCTGCGATTTCAGCAGCTCGTAAAACAGCTCCACCTCGCGGGCCGACAGAATCGCCATGCCCATTTTCACTTTCTGCGCCTCGGTCAGGCTCTGGATCTGGCCAGACGCCACACCGGCCTGACTGGCATCGAAGACCGTACACAGGCGCTCGATAACCTGTGGTTTGATCTGCTCTTGCCGACCCAACTCCTCCGTCTTGTCGCGCAGCTCTTCCAGGGCCAGACTCACCGCCTGATCGCGCAAATGACGTTCCAGCGGTGTCAGCTGGTTCAGGCCTAGACGGCGAATCAAGGGTCGCAAACTGATCCCGTTCACAAACAGGGTCAGCAACACAAAGCCCGTGGTAGCCACACCGATGAACTGGCGCACATCATGCGGAATGGCATGCTGTTCCGTAACGGCCAAGGCCAGTGCCAGGGAGACAGCGCCGCGCAGACCACCCCATAAAATCACCACCCGATAGGGGCGACTGACTCGGGTGCCAAAGCGGGTGCGCCCCAGCAAAGGCAGCACGGCAAACACCATGACGGCCCGCGCCAGCAAGGTCACCACAAACAGCAAGGCCACCAGGCCAATCTGCGTCCAGGTGATTTCGGCCATCAGGCGCGGAATCAGCATGGCAGCAAACAAGAAGATCAGGGAGTTGGCCAAGAAGCCCATCTGCGTCCAGGAGCTGCTCAAAAGCTCGAAGGTCGCAGGCGACATGCGGGTACGCCCCGTGGAGCCCACCACCAAGCCGGAAATCACCGTGGCGACCACACCTGATACGCCCAGATAATGCTCGGACACAAAGAAGGCCAGATACGCCAAGGCAATCGTCAAGGTGACTTCAGCCGCCGGCCAGCCACGCAAGAGCACGAACAGGCCGCTAGCCAGACGCCCCATCAGGAAACCTGCCACACCACCGCCTAAGAAGCTGAACAGAAAGCTGCCCAGCACGGTGCTGCCGCTTAACTCGCCACCGCCGGTCAGCACGGCCAGCAGCACGGAATACAAGGCAATTGAAGCCGCATCGTTGAACAGGGCTTCGCCTTCCACCAGCGTGGACAAGCGCTTGGGTGCGCCCACTTCACGGAAGATGCCCACCACAGCGACTGGGTCAGTGGTGGCCACAATTGCGCCCAGCATCAGACAGACCACCAGCCCATAGGAGGAAGCAGCGTTCAGGGCGTAGCCCACGGCAAAGGTACAGACCACCACGGCCACGATAGCCATCATCAGGATGGCGCCTATATCGTCGAGCAGGCGGCGCAAGTTCATGGCCAGCGATGTCTCGAACAGCAGGATAGGCAGGAAGGCGTAAAGAAAGGTCTCGGAGGAGATGTCGAAGGCCTGCAAGGTATTCAGGAAGTCCGACACCATCTTGGGCGCCCAGGCATGCAGATGCAGCAAGATACCCAGTGCAAAGCCGATCAGGGCCAGAAGTACGGAGTACGGCAGTCGCAAGCGTCCAGCCAAAGGCGGCATAAAGGCAACCAGCCCTAGCAGGCCTGCCAATCCAAAAACAAACTGCCCAATCTGCATCGCGACATCCTTTGTCATCGGCATTGAGTCGATCGGCATGTGCATACGCATTCAGGCATGGGCAAGCCAGATCGGCACGGAAAATCCCCCCGCTTTCCGCATGAATCAGAATAGCGCCTTTTTCCCGACCTACAGCCGCCGAATTATCTTTTTCTCGCAAAATTTACGTTTTTTGGTCTCCGGCCCGCGGTCAGAAACACAAATAGACGGTGATACGGCAGCAAGCCAAAATCTGCGCCAGCGCAAATTCGTCCCTGACATAACTCGTTATACTTTCGCATCATGAATTTTCCGCGCACCTTCCTCGCTGCGACACACTGGCCCCATCGTCTGGGCCTGTGCTTGTTGTTGCTGGCAGTGGTGCTACGCGGAATGGTGCCTGCGGGCTATATGCCCAAGCAGACCGATCAGGGTTATGCGCTGGCCTTCTGTCTGCCCTCAGGACAAAACCTGCCACCTGAAATGATTCAGCACTGGGCGGCCTTGTTAGGCGAGGACAACAGCGCCCATTCGGACGAGGCCACCACCAGCGCGACCTGTCCCTTCTTTGTCATGCTGCAAGCCGCGCTGACACCGGCTCCTGTTGCGGTCGTCACGCCCTTGAGCCTGGGCCATTTCCGGCCCTTCCTGCTTCCCCCTCTTAGCCCCGCCCTGGCACAGGCCTTTATTCGTGGCCCGCCGGTGGGGCAACGCGCCCCGCCCTCTCTTCTTCCTGCCTGATTCCCCGCGTTCGGCCCTGCCGCTACGCCTTTTCTCCTTTGTTGCTATCGCCCAAGCGGGTTTGCCGCTGGACGACGGCTGCTCTTCGGAATTTAGTCATGAAGAAATTAATAAACCCCGGCCTGATCAGCGCCGGTGTGCTGGCCTGCGTGCCCTCTATTGCCCTGGCCCAATCCACCGTTATTGAACAACTGAGCCCCATTGTGGTGACCGGGGTTGCTCCTGAATCCCCTTTGCAGTTCAGCACCAACCCCAAGCTGCCCCGCCTGCCCTTGCCGGCCAGCGACGGCACAGATTACTTGAAAACCATTCCTGGCTTTGCCGCCATTCGTAATGGCGGCAGCAACGGGGACCCGGTACTGCGCGGCATGTTTGGCTCGCGTCTGAACATACTGACCAATGGCAGCTCCATGCCCGGGGCCTGCCCGTCGCGCATGGATGCGCCGACCTCCTACATTTCGCCCCAATCCTTTGATGAACTGACCATCATCAAAGGTCCGCAAAGCGTGCGCTGGGGCCCAGGGGCTTCTGCCGGGACGGTACGTTTCGAGCGCAAAGCGCCCGGCTTTACCGAAAACGATGCCACGCTGGACGCCAGTATTCTGGGCGGCTCGGCTGGCCGTCACGCAGGCAATGTGGACTTTGCTGCTGGCAATGCCTCTTACTATGCCCGCCTGACCGCCAATCAAGATCGCGCTCAGGACTACAAGGACGGGGATGGTGAACGTGTGCCCTCGCGCTGGAAAAAGTGGAATACAGACGTCGCCATTGGCCTGACACCGGATGCCGATACCTTGCTGGAGTTAAGCGCAGGTACGGGTGACGGCTATGCCCGCTATGCTGGTCGTGGCATGGATGGTACGAAATTCAAGCGTGAAACCCTGGGTCTGCGTTTCAAGAAGGATATGCACGAAGGCGTGCTGCGCAATGTGGAGGCCCAGCTCTACTACAACTACGCCGATCACGTTATGGACAACTACGGGCTGCGCACCTTCAAACCGGGTGGTGGCATGTCCATGCCTATGGCCTCCAATGTGGACCGCCTGACCTGGGGCGGCCGTCTCAGCATGGATTGGGCCTTGAGCGAAGACCTGACCCTGACCACGGGTGCTGATTTGATGCGCAGCCGCCATCGCAAACGCAGTGGCATGGGCATGCAGGATTACCGCGATCAGGATTGGGTGAAAGATGCCGAGTTCGACAATATTGGCCTGTTCACCGAAGCCCGTTGGGATTTGAACGACGCCAGCCGTTTGATTGGTGGTGCACGTCTGGATTGGGCCAGCGCCCGTGACCTGCGCCCCAGCCTGGGCAGCGGCATGATGAGCAAGCCCAACCCCGGCGCGAACGAGCGCCGTAAGGAAACCCTGCCCAGTGCCTTCCTGCGTATCGAGCATGATCTGGATTCCCTGCCGTTGAGTCTGTACGCCGGTATTGGCCATGTGCAACGCATGCCGGATTACTGGGAGCTGATTTCCCCGGCCAGCGGTCCACAAGGCAGCGCCAGTGCCTTCCTGGTCATTCAGCCTGAAAAAACCACACAGCTGGATTTTGGCGCGCAGTACAAGGATGAAACAGTCTCGGCCTGGGCCTCCGCCTATATTGGCCAGATTCAGGATTACATCCTGTTCGACTACCTGCCCGGCGGCATGATGGGCACGAAAACCCAAGCCAGAAACGTCAAGGCCCGCATCATGGGTGGGGAATTGGGTGCAGACTGGAAAGCCACGCCCAACTGGACCTTGGGCGGCAGCCTGGCCTATGCCTGGGGCCGCAACAGTACGGATGGCCGCGCCCTGCCGCAAATGCCCCCGCTGGATGTGCGTTTGACGGCGGACTATGTGCAAGGCCCCTGGTCTGCAGGCGGAGTCTGGCGCATTGTGGCCAAGCAAAATCGCTATTCACAGGGGCAAGGGAATGTGGTGGGTTACGACTTCGGGCCTACGGGTGGCTTCAGCACCCTGTCGCTGTATGGCGGCTACAAGATCAACCGCAATCTGTCGCTGACTGCCGGTGTGGATAATGTGTTCGACAAGACTTACGGCGAGCACCTGAATCTGGCCGGGAACAGCGGTTTTGGTTTTGGCGCAGCAAGCCGCTTTAATGACCCTGGCCGCACCGTCTGGCTGCGTGCCGCTTTGACCTTCTGATCGTTTTTGCCTGCTGGGTCGGGCTGACTCGGCAGGCAAAACAGCTGAAAAATCAGGGCAAAAAAAAAGGGACACCTAGCTGGTGTCCCGTAAACATCCGCTTCAAAAGGGAGGGGAAGAGGAGAAGCCGAAGCGGATGCGCAAATGCCGAATTGCATAGGTGGCAAAAATCAGCAAATGTATTGTTTAGTCCGCGAAGATCAGCTTAAGTTCTTCGGATTCCCCGAAAAGTTGTAACTCTTTAAAACGACTTAAGCCGCTGGCGCCAAGGCGACGCGCAGCTTCTTGAATGCCGCCACTTCAATCTGGCGAATACGCTCTGCCGACACGCCAAATTCGGCGGCCAGATCGTGCAAGGTGGCACCGCCATCGTCCTGCAACCAGCGGGCGCGCACAATGCGCTGCGAACGCTCGTCCAGCGTGTCGATCGCTTCTTCCAGGCCACTGCCTTCCAGCATGTCCTGGGCACGACGCTCCAGCACGCGTGTCGGTTCCTCGTGCCCTTCGTCGGACAGGTAGGAAATAGGCGCGAAGTTGTCATCGTCGTCGTTGGCCGGGGCTTCCAGGGCCATATCGTGACCGGACAGACGCACTTCCATCTCGCTGACGTCCTGTGGACGCACATCAAGTTCACGTGCAATCGCGTCTACCTGAGCCGTATCCAGCGTTTGTCCGTCCGGACGCATGCGGCGCAAATTGAAAAACAGTTTGCGTTGGGCCTTAGTCGTGGCCACTTTCACCATGCGCCAGTTGCGCACGACGTATTCGTGGATCTCGGCCTTGATCCAATGCACGGCAAAGGACACCAGGCGCACCCCGCGATCGGGGTCAAAGCGTTTGACGGCCTTCATCAGGCCCACGTTACCTTCCTGAATCAGGTCGGCATGAGGCAAGCCGTAACCCAGGTACTGGCGGGCAATGGAGACCACCAGACGCAGGTGCGACAAAATCAGTTCACGCGCAGCATCCAGGTCATCCTGGTCGCGCAGGCGTTGACCCAGCTCGGTCTCGCGTTCAGCGCTGAGCATGGGCAGGCGGTTAACAGCAGAAATATACGCTTCGATCGTCCCCAGTGCGCCTGGATTAGACACGGCGGCGACGAGTTCATTACCAGACGTCAGGGCCAAAGCGTTCGCTTGTTGTGTCATGGAAAATCCTTCAAAGGTCAGCCGGCGAGAGCACTAAACCAGGCCCTCAAACCGCAGAAAACGTATTTCAACAATCATTGAGTTTAGCACTCGATGGTCTGGAGTGCTAAAAATTTCGAATACAGGAATAAGAGCGTCGCAGCAAGAAAAAGTTCACTACTTGGGGGAAAACTGCTGCAAATCGGTGGGCAGAACGCCACAAACAGGCAAAAAAAAACCGTGGCTGCCTGAGAGTAACGCCTTCATGCCCACCTGAAAATAACAAAGTGCGACCTTGTTTATCCAGCGATCACAGTCGCTCGGCGTGGAAATTCAGATGGTCCTGAATGAAGGTCGAGATGAAGTAGTAGCCGTGGTCATAGCCATCGTGACGGCGCAGGGTCAAAGGCTGTTTGGCCTGCTCGCACGCCTGCTCGAATACTTCCGGATACAGTTGTTCGGCCAGAAAACCGTCGCTCAAACCCTGATCCACCAGAATACCGGCGGGATACGGTGTGCTGGCCTTGGCCATCAAGACGCTGGCGTCATGTTGTTCCCAAGCCTGGCGATCCTGACCCAGGTAGGCACCAAATGCTTTTTCGCCCCAGGGGCAGCGGGTTGGCGCAGCAATAGGCGCAAAGGCCGACACGGAGCGGTACTTGCCAGGATGGCGCAGAGCCAGCGTCAAGGCACCATGGCCGCCCATGGAATGACCAAAAATACCCACACGGCTGGCGTCGCCGGGCAGGATGGTCGTGACCAGATCAAACAGCTCCTGGGTCACATAGCTTTCCATGCGGTAATTCTTGTTCCAGCCAGGCTCAGTGGCATCCAGATAAAAACCGGCGCCAGTTCCCAGATCCCAGCCCTCCTCCTCCCCGTCCACACCCGCGCCACGCGGGCTGGTATCGGGAGTGACCAGCATGATGCCGTGCTCGGCAGCGTAGCGCTGGGCACCGGCCTTGATCATGAAGGTTTCTTCCGTGCAGGTCAGCCCTGCCAGGAAAAACAGCACAGGCACACGGCCTTGCCCGATGGCCTCTGCCAGACTGGCGGCCCCTTTTTGGGCGCTGGCCTGCAGTTGCGGCGGCATATACACAGAAAAACGCATGGGCAGGCCAATTGTCTGCGAAGCGTGTTGGTAGTAGCGCTGCCAACCATTAAAACAGCGGTGTTCGTTGAGCAGTTCCAGTGTCTGAGTCATAGCCCCCTCTTGTTCTCAATTGCAGATCCGGCCCACATCCTGTGGCACGCCCAAGGGCGGCCACGGACTCTGGAACCGGGATAAAGGGTGCAGGCGGCTGCCTGCGCCCTCCTCAAGCGACGTCTATCAGTACATCACCACCGAACGGATGGATTTACCGGCATTCATCAGGTCAAAGCCTTCGTTGATGCGCTCCAGCGGCAAGGTGTGGGTGATCAGATCGTCGATATTGATCTTGCCATCCATGTACCAGTCCACAATCGTGGGCACGTCGGTACGGCCACGGGCGCCACCAAAAGCAGAGCCCTTCCATTCACGGCCTGTGACCAGTTGAAAGGGACGGGTGGAGATTTCGGCACCGGCCTCGGCCACACCAATAATGATGGACTGGCCCCAACCGCGGTGGCAGCACTCCAGCGCCTGACGCATCACCTTGGTGTTGCCGATACATTCAAAGGAGTAATCCGCGCCGCCGTCTGTCAGTTGAATGATGTGGTCCACCACGTTTTCAACTTCATTGGGGTTCACGAAATCGGTCATGCCGAACTGGCGAGCCATGGCTTCGCGCTCGGGGTTGATATCCACGCCAATGATCTTGCCAGCGCCGACCATCTTGGCGCCCTGTATCACGTTCAGGCCAATACCTCCCAAACCGAAGACCACCACATTGGCACCCGCTTCCACTTTGGCGGTGAACAATACAGCGCCCAAGCCTGTGGTCACGCCACAGCCGATGTAGCACACCTTGTCGAAAGGTGCGTCGCTACGAATCTTGGCCAAGGCAATTTCTGGCACCACGATATGGTTGGCAAAAGTCGATGTGCCCATGTAATGGTGCACAGGCTTGCCACCAATGGAGAAGCGCGAGGTGCCATCGGGCATCAGGCCCTTGCCCTGGGTAGAGCGAATGGCGGTACACAGGTTGGTCTTGCGCGACAGGCAGGATTTGCACTGACGGCACTCGGGTGTGTACAGAGGGATTACGTGATCGCCGGGACGCAGGCTGGTCACGCCAGCGCCCACATCCAGCACCACGCCTGCACCTTCATGGCCCAGAATCGCTGGGAACAAACCTTCTGGATCCGCGCCAGACAGGGTGTAGTAATCGGTATGGCAAATGCCCGTCGCCTTGATCTCGACCAGCACTTCGCCCGCTTTGGGAGCTGCCAGATCGACCTCTTCAATCGTTAGCGGTGCGCCCGCTTTCCAGGCAACAGCTGCACGTGTTTTCATGTGGTCCACCCTCCGGGTAAAAGTAATTATGGTTACGGCAAACTCGGTCCTTCGGGACCAAACTCTTAAAGTATAGAGAGTATTTTATAAGGTGCTGCCCGGCTGGCGGCACCTTGTATGGGTAAAGACCCGCACAACGTACAGGATTGCACTCAATACAAGGACGATTTACCCGTCAGCAGCACGCCCAGGCGCAACATACCATAGGCCAGGTAATCGACCAGCCGGCTGAATACACCCAGACGCTGATACTGCTCCGGGTAGACTCGTGCGGCATTGTGCTCGATCTCGTACTCCAGCCTGGCCTGCAAGTTCTGGGTAAACGGCTGATCCTGAATCAGTACATTGGCCTCACGCGCCAGGAGCAGGCTGAACGGATCCAGATTGGACGAACCCACCATGGAATAGTCATCAATGACGGCCACTTTGGCGTGCAAATAGCTGGCCTTGTACTCGTACAGCTCGATGCCATGATCCAGCAATTGTCCATACATGAATCTACAGGCCCGATATTGCAGGAAGTATTCAGCATGGCCTTGCAGCAACAAGCGCACCCGCACGCCCCGCTCCGCAGCCTGCTCAATACGACGGCGCAAGGTGCGACCCGGAAAGAAATAGGCATTGGCCAAAATGACCTGCTCCTTTGCCTTGCACAGCAGCTGCAAGTAGGCCTGCTCAATTTGCTGACGATGGCGCACATTATCCCGCAGCAGCAAACTGGCCCGTATGCCTTCAAAAACCTGGCCGGCCTGCTCTGCCTTCTTGCGTTCCTGACGGCGCTTGCGCCATTCACGCCATAAGGTAAAACGCTGGGTGAAGCTGTCCCAATCCTTGCGTCTGCGCCAGGCCATACGCAGCCATAAAGCCTGCTGAGCCCGCACCATATCATCCACAATCGGCCCTTCGCAACGCACGGCAAAATCAAAACGCGGCCTGCCCTCGCCATTGATCAAGGGCACATCATCAAAGTCATCCAGAATATTGATGCCACCGACAAAGCCAATGCGCTCATCGACCACCAGCATTTTCCGGTGCAGCCTGCGCAGGCGTCGCAAAGACAAGCGCGGTTCGCGCCAACCTTGGGGCTTGGGGCGATAAATTCGGTAGCGGGCACGCATGGCCTTTAGCTGTTCTGCAATCTGCAAGGCATGCACATCACTGCCAAAACCATCAATCACCACGCGGACGCGCACACCCCGCTCGCAGGCCCGACGCAAGGCGTCCAGGACACTATTACCGCTGTCATCCAGGTTGAAAATGTAGGTTTCCAGGTGCAGGCGCTTTTTGGCCTGGTCGATCGCCTTGCAAATAGCCGGAAAAAATTCCTGGCCGTTTTGCAGCAAGGTGATCTGATTACCTTCGTGCCAAAGTGGATCGCGCTTCAGACTCGGCATGCTTGCTAGGCCTATGCGTTAGGAAACCACTGAATGCCCTTTAAGGCAGCTCCAGCTCGGTCAGGATGGGGGCGTGGTCGGACAATTGCTTCCAGGGCTCACCCACCAGCACACGGGCATTACGCACCGCAAAACCACGCTGATAGACACGATCCAGACGTAGCCAGGGGAAGGCGGCGGGGAAGGTGCGGGGAGGTGGCGTCATGCGGGCGGCACCATTCACGCCCAGCTGAATGCCTTGATCCGGCACGACCAGCCCGCTTTTGCGCATGGTGCGCAGCCATTTGATGGGCTGACGCAAACGGAAGCGGTTATCGGCCTGACCACGAGGCGAGAAGGAAAACACTTCATACAGATTCAATTGCTGCACAAAGATAGGCGCCAGGCGGTTATTCCAGTCGTTGAAGTCGCCCGCGATCAGCAAAGGTTCGTCCGCAGGGACAATGCGCTTGATGCGATCGAGCAAGGCCTGAACCTGACGCACCCGACCACTGTTGAACAGCCCCAGGTGCACCACAATGCAATGCACCGGACGGCCGCCAACATCCACAACCGCATGAAGCAAACCGCGCTGTTCCATGCGATGGTCGGAGATGTCCTGGTTTTCGTACTGCAAAATGGGAAAGCGCGACAACAAGGCGTTGCCATGGTCCGTATGGGGACGCACCACGTTGCAGCCGTAAGCCGTATTCATGCGCAAGGCAGCAGCCAGCGATTCGTGCTGGGCGTCCAGGCTGCTTTGCAGCTGGTTACGCCCTTGCACTTCCTGCAAAAACAACAAGTCGGGAGACAGCCCGTAAAGCCCCAGACGCAGATCCGCCAAAGACTCCCGTTTGCCCGAAGCCGAGCGGCCCTTGTGAATGTTGTAGCTAACTACCCGAATCACTGACACGCCGTCCCCCCATCTGACTTACTTGTTTTCAACAGCCCGCAGACGAATATGCAACTCGCGCAGTTGCTGCTCGTCCACAGCCGATGGGGCCTGGGTCAGCAAGCACTGAGCACGTTGTGTCTTGGGGAAAGCAATCACGTCACGGATCGAATCGGCACCAGCCATCAAGGTGACCAGACGATCCAGACCCATGGCCAGACCACCGTGTGGAGGCGCACCGTATTGCAGCGCATCCAGCAGGAAGCCGAACTTCAGTTGTGCTTCTTCAGGACCGATATTCAAGGCATTGAACACTTTGCTCTGAACGTCGGCACGGTGGATACGGACCGAACCGCCACCCACTTCCCAACCGTTCAGCACCATGTCGTAGGCCTTGGCAAAGGCCTTGCCGGGATCGGTTTCCAGCAGGTCTTCGTGGCCGTCCTTGGGGCTGGTGAAGGGGTGGTGAGCAGCAAAGTAGCGGTTTTCGCCCTCGTCGTATTCGAACATGGGGAAGTCCACCACCCACAGAGGCTTCCAGCCGTCTTCGGCCAGACCGTTGGCCTTGCCAAATTCGCTGTGACCGATCTTGATACGCAGGGCACCAATCGCGTCGTTCACGATCTTGGCCTTGTCAGCACCAAAGAAGATCAGGTCGCCGTTCTGGGCGCCCGTGCGCTCCATCACCTGCTTCAGAACCTCAACGTTGATGTTCTTGACGATAGGCGACTGCAGGCCTTCAGGGATCGAGGTCACATCGTTGACCTTGATATAAGCCAGGCCCTTGGCACCGTAGATACCGACGAACTTGGTGTAGGCGTCGATTTCGCTGCGGGGCATGGCGCCACCGCCAGGAATACGCAGGGCAACCACACGGCAGGATGGGTCGTTGGCGGGAGCGGAGAAGACCTTGAAGTCCACTTCACGCATCAAGTCAGCCACGTCCACGAACTCCAGCTTGACGCGCAGGTCAGGCTTGTCCGAACCGTAGCGCTGCATGGCTTCAGTCCAGCTCATGGTGGGGAACTTGGGCAGTTCCACGTTTTGCACAGTACGGAAAATGTGCGTGACCATGCCTTCAAAAATATCGCGAATCTGCTCTTCGTTCAGGAAGGAGGTTTCGCAGTCAATCTGGGTAAATTCAGGCTGGCGGTCAGCACGCAAGTCTTCGTCGCGGAAGCACTTGGTGATCTGGTAGTAGCGGTCAAAGCCCGACACCATCAGCATTTGCTTGAACAGCTGGGGCGACTGGGGCAGTGCGAAGAATTCGCCTGCGTTCACACGCGAGGGAACCAGATAGTCGCGAGCGCCTTCAGGGGTGCTCTTGGTCAACATGGGGGTTTCAATATCGATGAAACCCAGGTCGTCCAGGTAGCGACGGGATTGCATGGCCACTTTGTAGCGCAGCATCAGGTTGTTCTGCATTTGCGGACGGCGCAAATCCAGCACACGGTGCGTCAGACGCGTGGTTTCGGACAGATTGTCATCATCCAGCTGGAAAGCAGGCGTGACCGAAGCGTTCAGGATTTCGATTTCGTCGCAAACGATTTCAATCTCGCCCGAGCGCAGATCAGGATTGACCGTGCCTTCAGGACGAGCCTGAACGCGGCCGGTAATGCGCAGGCAGTACTCATTACGGATACGTTCGGCCACTTCAAAGGCCTGAACGTTGTCAGGGTTGACGACAACCTGCGCCAGACCCTCACGGTCGCGCAGATCAATGAAAATCACACCCCCGTGGTCGCGGCGACGATGTACCCAGCCAAACAAATTGACCGTCTGGCCCAGGTATTCTTTGGAAACCTCGCCGGTATAACACGTACGCATCTAGGATGACTCCGAAATAGTAAAAACTGCAAATTGGAAAATTCAGGTTCCAGCCAAGGGGGGTGTCCCTTCAGGACCCTCCGGCTGGTCAGAAACAGGGGGTAAAGCGATCGGCTCGGTAGGGCTGACCACTCCCATGGATACGATGTATTTAAGCGCCGCATCCACTGTCATGTCGAGCTTGTGTACATCCGCCCGAGGCATCATCAGGAAAAAACCGGAAGTCGGGTTGGGCGTGGTGGGCACGTAGACGCTGACAAAGTCCTCTCCCAGTATCTGCGCCACTTGTCCGCCCGGCGTGCCGGTCAAAAAGGCAATGGTCCAGGAACCGGCCCTGGGATACTGCACCAGAACGGCCTCGCGAAACGCCTGACCATCGGGTGCCAACACCGTATCACTGACTTGCTTGACGGAATTATAAATGGAACGCACCAAAGGAATACGCCCAAGTAGCAATTCCCAACGATCCACAACGGCACGGCCCAGGTAATTGGCCGCCAGCAAACCCGTGCCAAACAAGACGGCCAGCACCAGCACAATTCTAAAGCCGGGAATCCGCAGGCCGAACAGGGCCTGCGAAGACAGAAACTCCGGCACTACGCTCTCCAGCGTTTCGATCAGCAAAGTCAGCACCCAGACGGTGATGACCAAGGGCACCCAAATGAGCAGGCCAGTGACGAAATAACGCTTGAAGGGGCGCATAAGAAATGGTGTTAGCTGGACGATGAGGAAGAAGGTGTCGTCGCAGGCGCGGGTGTGGACGTAGCGCCACTGTCCGCGGGCTTGCTGCCACCCTGGTTACGAAAATCCGTTACATACCAGCCCGTACCCTTGAGCTGGAATCCGGCCGCCGTTACCTGTTTGGTAAAGGTAGGCTGGTTACATTCTGGACAAACCTCCAAAACGGGGTCCGACATTTTTTGCAGCACATCTTTTTCGTATTGGCACGAGCTGCATTTATACGCATAGATAGGCACGACTCACCCTAACAAAAAGCCGAAACAAACTTCGAGATACAAATAAGTAGGGTCGAAACCAGCAAATTCAAGCCGGAGACCCGTTCAATCAGCAACCGCAAAGGGTTCCCAGGGGCGCTTCTGCCGTGATTTTAGCCCTTTTGGCGTTCAATCGCACTGAACTTCGCCCCGGCCAGACAGGCCGCCCCTGGCGGCCATCCGGTTCAGATCAAAAACATGCAGGCTGCGACCAGGGTTGGCACCATGGCACTAAGCAGCAAACGCAGAGGCGAGATCGCACCATCCGGGAAGCTGCCTTTCAGAATGGAGAAGCCGGCGGGGTTGGGCGCGTTGGCAATCACGGTCAGACCACCGCCCGTAACCGCACCGGCCACCAGCATATAGCGCCAGATATCCGAGGTGCCTTCCACCAGAGAGCCCAGATAGGTCAGCGCCGCGTTATCCGTTACTGCCGTCAAGGCCGTCGCCCCCCAGAACAGCACGGTGGGCGACAAGCCGCCCAGCAGATCCTGCAGCCACCACTTTTGCAGCCCGCCCAGGACCACCAGACCGGCCAGGAAGAAGCCAACCATCAGGCCTTCACGCACCAGCAAGGGGTTCTGGTAATGCTTGTAGGAGTGGGCGTAGCCAATAAACAGCATCAGCAGGGCCATGAACACAATGGGGTGATGCGCGCCCAGCACAATCGCCACCAGGAAAGCCACGTGAATGGCCATGACGGTAATGGGCACTGAACGCTGTGCCTGTTGTGTTTCAGGCATGCCCTGCCCCATTTCCATCAAGGCTTTACGGCAAACCAGGGTGACCAGGGTGGCATTGATCAAGACGGCCATCACAGCACGCCAACCAAAATGCGTCGCCATAAAGGCGGTGTCCCAGCCAAAGGTGCTGGCCACCATCAAGACCGGAGGGGCTGCATAGGCAGTCAGCACGCCACCAATAGAGACGTTCACAAACAGCACGCCCACGGTTAAATATTTGAAACCGGCATGGCCTTGGTGACGGAAATAGGCTTTGTGCAACAGCAGCGCCGCCAACGTCATGGCAGCAGGCTCGGTAATCAGGGAACCGGCCAGAGGCACTACCGAAATAGTGATGAAGTAGGTGGAAATCTTGTCAGACACGGGCACGGCACGCGCCAGCACCGACACCGTCTTGTTCACCAATTCCAGAATCGGACGGCTGGCAGCAACCACCATGATCGCGAACACAAACATGGGTTCGGTGAAGTTGCGGGTTTCCAGATACTCGATGGCGGACTGCAAATCCACAAAAACGGCCATATAGGCCACCAGCACACAGGCCCAGACGCCAAACACGGCCTCGACCTCGGACAACATGTGCCACAGCCCCGCGTGGCTGCCGCCTTTATTGGCCAGGCGGGCGAATACCGGAACCGAGAAGGTGTGGACGATGGCAATGGCAAATAGCGCCGTTGCGACATACTCAAGAGGAGAGGCCATTCTTCAAACCTTTAAAGCTTTACGTAAATTGCTTGAATGCAGATCAAGCCAGGCTGATCGTGCCAGCCAAAGCGGCCACCACCAGCAACACACCAACCCAGATGTTGGCACGGAAAAGGCGCAGGCCTCGTTCGGGATAGCGCACGTCAAACTGCCGCATCTGCCACAGCAGATGAATGCCGATGACGGCCATCACCACGTAGTACAAAATCCGCTCGTTCAGCAGAAAACCGCCCACCAGCCAGCAGGCCATGGCGGCGATGTAAAAACCGCTAATCCAGGTTTTGCCTGCATCGCGGAAACGCAGAGCCGTGGAGTGCAGGCCCAGCTTGGTATCGTCAGCCATGTCGATATAGGCATAGATGGAGTCGTAGCCCACCTGCCACAAAATCGCGCCCACCCACATCAGGATGGCGCCAAAAGGCACCATGTTCTGCGTATCGGACCAGGCCATCAACATGCCCCAGTTAAAGCAGATACCCAGAACCACTTGCGGCCAGTAGGTAAAACGCTTGCACAGGGGGTAAATCATCACGATCGGGAACAGGGCCAGTGCCAGCCAACGGCTGTACTCATTGATAGCCAGCAGCAGCAAGGCACACACGGCCATTTGCGCCAGCACGAAGATCACCGCCTGACGCATGGTGATCTGGCCACTGGTCAAGGGCCGGAAACGGGTACGTTCAACCTGATGGTCGAAATTACGGTCCGCCATATCGTTAAAGCAGCAGCCAATACCGCGCATCAACAAGGCGCCCAGAGAAAAGATCACCAAACGCCACAGGGTAGGAATACCGTCCGCTGCCTGCACCAGAGCGGCCAGAGCGGGCAGGAGGGTCAGCCAGGTGCCTACAGGCCGATCCAGCCGACACAAACGGGCATACGGCCCCCAGGATGCTGGCAAATAGCGAGCCACCCAGTCATTGTTGGGGCGCATATCGGACAGATCAGGACGCGGGGAAGATTCCGAAGCGGATGGAGATGTCATAGAGGTAAAACCTAAATCCAGGCCTCAAGCCATAGACTGAAAACAGGCATACCCTCTGGCAGAGGGTATGCGGTGGATTCCAGGAACCTGTTCATGCTCTGGGAGCAGGCAAAACACAATGGCCGGCGCTGAAAACCACAGCGCTGGCCAGGCCAGCGCATGAAAAGACGCAGACCCATCAGTCTGCGTCCCTTGCCTGCCAAACGACGATCAGGCTTCCTTGATGAGTTTACCCAAGATGGCGATGCCTTCGCGAATTTTTTCCTCGGGCACGGTGGCAAAGCTCAGGCGCAGGGTGTTGCGCTTGACGTCCTTGCCGGCGTAGAAAGGTTCGCCCGGAACAAAGGCCACCAGGTTCTCAATGGCTTTTTGCAGCAGGACCGTCGCATCCACATGCTCGGGCAAGGTCACCCAAATGAACATGCCGCCTTCAGGACGGGTCCATTGAGCCGTCGTCGGGAAGTTCTTGTCCATGGCGTCCAGCATGATGGCGCACTGTTTCTGGTAAATATCGCGCACTTTGGGCAGGTGCTTTTCCAGGAAACCGTTATGGACGGCTTCGTAAACAGCCATCTGTGTCAGTGTGGAGGTATGCAAGTCCGTGGCCTGCTTGATCTGCACCAGTTTGTCGATGATCTTGGCGGGAGCCACGATGTAGCCCAGACGCAGGCCAGGAGCCAGCACTTTGGAGAAGGTACCCAGGCGTATCACGGTAGCACCGGCTTTGCGGCCCAAGGACAGCAGGCTGGGCAGACGCTCGCCGGCGTAACGCAGTTCGCCGTAGGGATCGTCCTCGACGATCGGGATATGCGCAGCCGCACATCGCTCTACCAGATCCTGACGACGCTCCAGAGGCAGGCGCAGGCCGGTAGGGTTCTGGAAGTTGGGCAGTGCGTACAGCAGACGGGCACCCATGGCTTCAGGAGCCGACACGTACTCGGGGATCATGCCCTGGCCATCGGTAGGAATAGCCACGAAAGAGGGATCGTACACAGACAGAGCCTGCAAAGCGCCCAGATAAGTAGGCGACTCCACCAGCACCTTGCTGCCTTCATCAATGAACAGCTTGCCCAGCATGTCCAGGGCTTGCTGCGAACCGTTCACCAGCAGGATTTCGTCGGCGTCCACAGGAGCACCTTCGGCGCTCATTTGCTCTGCCAGCCATTGGCGCAGGGGCAGATAGCCTTCCGTCGTGGTGTATTGCAGTGCCACACGGCCCTGCTCGCTCAGTACCTTGTTGAACGCGCTTTGCATTTCCTCGACAGGAAAGCCGACTGGAGTGGGCAGACCGCCCGCAAAGGAAATAATCTCGGGACGCGCAGTGACCTTGAGAATTTCACGAATTGCGGAGCCACTCAGTTTCTGGGCACGTTGGGAAAAGGTAAAAGACTGCGAGAGGGTATCCATGATTCGGGGAAGTCCTGAAGAAGAACGATTAAATACTTCATATGCAAACTTTCTAGCTTGCAATAAATAACGCAGGATGCCGAAAAAACCAGGCATCCTGCACCTTTGAATGAATTATGACTCGGGTTTATTAGCGTATACCTTGCCACCAAGCGGCTTGCAGCGCAAGTAGCTCAAGGGTTTGTGCTCGGGATTTACCCTGAAAAAACAGCCTGCCCTTCAAGACGATCGTCGCACTTTGTCTATACTCAGCTATTGTATATACAATTGAAAATCCGCCCGGAGCCATGCCACCATGAGCCAGCCCCACCCTGCCACTTTGCTTCGTCTGCTAAACATCAGCAGCCTGCCCGCGCAGCCGTGGAAAAACGGTGGCGGCACCACGCGCGAGGTGCTGTGCCATCCCGAACATTCCGACTATGAGCACTTTGACTGGCGCATCAGCCTGGCCCAGGTCCAGACCTCCGGCGATTTTTCCCGTTTCCCCGGCATAGACCGACACATCATGTTGATCGAGGGCGACAACATGCAGCTGATTCACGACCAACACGTCCATGTGCTGCATCCATTCCAGCCCTACGCCTTCGCCGGCGAGGACAAGATGGCCTGTTTGTTACCACTCGGTCCGACACAGGACTTGAACCTGATGCTGCGCCGGGGCCGAGCCCAAGGCAGCTTGCACGCATGGCAAGGACGGAACGACTCCATGAAATTGGCCGCTGGTACGCATTTTCTGTACGCACCGCAAGGCGGCTATCAACTCCAGGCCGACACACACAGCTGGACCCTGGGCGCCGGGCAAGCCCTGACAGGCAGCACACCCGCCCCCTTGTCCCTGCAACTGCAGGCCGACCCTGCTGATGCCCCGCTGGTCTACGTCTATATCGCTCCCACGGAATGAAATGATGAGCTACACACTTTGGACCGATTTACGCCTGGCCCCCACCGCCGACCCCGAGTACGTCATCGAAGATGCCTGCCTGGTTGTACAGGCGGACCGTATCGCCTGGATGGGCCCACGTCATGACCTGCCTGCGCAGTGGCAAGACGCCACTCAAGAACACAAGCTGGGAAACCGCTGGGTCACCCCCGGGCTGATCGACTGCCACACCCATCTGGTCTACGGCGACAACCGCGCCCAGGAATTTGCCTTGCGGCTGGCAGGGGCCTCCTATGAAGAAATCGCCCGTCAGGGTGGCGGCATTGTGTCCTCCGTCAAAGCGACGCGCTCCCTGAGCGAGGACCAACTGCTGGCCCAAGCCCTGCGCCGACTGGATGCCTTGCTGGACGAAGGCGTCACCGCGATTGAAATCAAATCCGGCTACGGTCTGAATCTGGAGAGCGAGCGCAAAATGCTGCGTGTCGCCCGCCGTCTGGGCGAGCTGCGCCCGGTCACGGTGCGCACCACCTTTTTAGGTGCCCATGCCCTGCCCCCTGAATTTGCCGGGCAAACCGATGCCTACCTGGATCTGGTCTGTGATCAAATGCTGCCCACTCTGGCACAAGAAGGACTGATCGACGCGGTTGACGTCTTTTGCGAGCGTATTGCCTTCGACCTGAAGCAGTCCGAACGCGTTCTGAAAGCGGCCCAAGCGCTGGGCTTGCCCGTCAAAATGCACGCCGAGCAGCTCTCCAATCTGGGCGGCACGGAAATGGCGACCCGCTACCAGGCCCTGTCCACCGACCATCTGGAATATCTGGATGAAGCAGGCGTCATTGCCATGAAAAAAGCCGGAACCGTGGCCGTGCTGCTGCCCGGAGCCTACTACTTTCTACGCGAAACCCAGTTACCCCCGATTGAACTGCTGCGCAAACACGGCGTACCGATGGCCCTGTCCACTGACAGCAACCCTGGCACCTCCCCCTGTGCATCCCTATTACTGATACTGAACATGGGCAGCACGCTTTTCAGACTGACTGTCCCCGAAGCCCTGGCAGGTGTCACCCGCCATGCTGCTCAGGCCTTGGGTGCCCCCGACATCAACGGTGAACTCAGCATCGGGGCCCGTGCCGACTTTGTCGCCTGGGACATAGACTCCCTGCCCGAGCTGGTCTACTGGCTGGGCCTGCCACGCTGCGCCCTGGTCGTATACCAAGGCACAATCAGCCGTGACCTGCGCAAGGAATGATCATGAGCATCCTACGAAAACATGAAGCGCTCTGGGCCCCTTGGGCCTATCTGGACGGCCAGTGGCAAGCGAATGTACTGCTGCGCTGGGACCAGGACGGCACACTGACAGACGTTCTGCCCGAAGCCAGTCAGCAGGCCATAGACGCGGCGGGTTCCGTCCACACAGCGCAAGGTGCCGTACTGCCGGGCATGCCCAATCTGCATTCACATGCTTTTCAAAGTGCCATGGCCGGGCTGACTGAATTCCGGGGGCAAGGCCAGGACAGCTTCTGGAGCTGGCGCGACCTGATGTACCGCTTCGCTGCCCGCCTGGAGCCCGAGCACATGCAGGCCATTGCTCAATGGCTCTATATACAGATGCTGAAAGCAGGCTACACCAGCGTGTGCGAGTTCCATTATCTGCATCACCAGCGCGACGGTCAGAATTACACGCCCATAGGCCTGCTGGCCCAAGGCGTCATGGAAGCGGCCAGCGCCAGCGGTCTGGCCATTACCATGCTGCCTGTGCTGTACCAGTACAGCGATTTCGGTAGCAAGGCGCCGCGTCAGGATCAACAGCGCTTTCTGAATAGCCCTACACAGTTGCTGTACCTGCTGGAGTCTCTGCACAACAGCCACCCCTTGAGTGCTGACCGGCGTTACGGAGTTGCACCCCACTCCCTGCGCGCCGCCAACGTCGGCTCCATCAGTACCTTGATCGACGGCCTGCACAGCCTGCCGTCACGCCACCCGATTCACATCCACATTGCCGAGCAGATAGCCGAAGTGCTGGCCTGCCGGGACATCAAAGGCAGCAGTCCGGTGGCCTATCTCTATGACAACTTCAATGTGGACGAACGCTGGTGCCTGATCCACGCCACTCATATTGACGAGCAGGAGCGCAAGCAAATTGCCCGCAGCGGTGCCGTAGCAGGCTTGTGCCCAAGCACCGAGGCGAATCTGGGTGATGGCCTGTTCCCTGCTGCCGCCTTTCTGGCGGAGCAAGGACGTATGGGCCTAGGTTCAGACAGCCATATCTGCGTAGACTGGCGCGCCGAACTGCGCTTGCTGGAATATGGTCAACGATTGACCAGCCAGCAACGCAATGTGCTGACTTCGTCCCAACAACCTTTCGTCGCGGACTACTTGTTTGACACCTGCGCACGTGGTGGCGCACAGGCGTCCGGTCGAGCCAGCGGGCAACTAAGCCCCGGTCATCAGGCAGATTTAATGGTGATTGACCTGGAGCACCCCAGTCTGGCGGGGCTGGATAAGCAGCATTGGCTGTCGGCTCTGGTCTTTTCCGAACGCGCCCACGCCAACCCGATTCGTGATGTATTCGTCAGTGGTAAGGCCTGTGTGACAGAGGGCCATCATCATCAGGAAGAGGCGGCATTTGCGGCTTATAAAAAAACATTGAGCAGTCTACTGAACAAGGCTTAGGTACAAAAAAATCAAATGATGGCCTGTAAGCCCTTGTCGGCAATGATATTCAGCAGCTTGAGTGCCGGGCCAGTGGGATGGGTTTCACCTTGCTCCCACTTGCGTATGGTCGATGCCGTAGTATGCAAATAAAGCGCAAATACCGGCTGGCTGAACTTCAAGCCTTCCCGCAGCCGTTTGATGTCGGCCGCATCGAACTCCCGAACTGGCGGTGGACAAATTGCGTCAAACTCGCGCATCGTCACCTTGCCGATCGCTCCTGCCTCCTGAAGCGCCGCCAGGTCGCCGCGTAGCGATTCGATGATCTTGCTCACAATTCACCTCCAATAACACGTCAGCCTGCAATGCATTCAACAAGGCTTCAGGCGACAAGCCCAGGAACACCTTCCCTACAAATTGCAGCGCTTTCTTCTCATCCGGCGTGATGTTCCCCTTGTCGCTCTTGGAGAACCCATGCAGGAACACATAACGGCTACCTATTCTGGCCGAAAGCAAGCTGCGATAGCCGCCGCTTTTGCCACCACCAGGGCGAGCTACCCGCTTCTTGTATAAGGCGCCCCCCAAGTCCACATCGATCAGACCGCTTTCCATCTCCTGAACTGCCTTGCACAAGGCAATATCAGGCAGCTTCTCGGCCGCCTGCCATCGCGCAAAGTCTTTGCGCTTGAGAACGCGCGTCATATCGACCTCCAAACTATACCCGTATCGGGCACACTTATCAATCTCTCGTCGTGGAGTAGCCAATTCGCCATCCGCTCGCCCATCCCACGCGGGCTTATCCTCCTTGTGAACATAGCGCATGCACATCGCCACAGCCATGTGACTTGTGAGCTTTATATCCATCTTGATTGGCACGCCTCAGTTGGCAATACAGGCCGTCGCTCGATAGCAGATACCGTGCCTGCCTACGTAGGGGACGCAGCAGCCGTCGTGTTCACCGTGGACTTATGTCAGCAGGGCGTAGTCCAGAGAAATGCAATGCTGGGTCGCCGTGAAGCAAAAAAATCCCTGGCGTGGGGACCCATGCCAGGGACAAGTTCGTGGAGACAAAAACAATCAGCAGTACTTCATGAAAACTAAAAAAGATCAGCCGCCGTCGCCGCCAGGCTCTCATCCAGCACCAAGGCTTTCAGGGCCTCGATATCGGGAGCCAAGTAACGGTCCTGATCGTAAAAAGGCACGGCCTGGCGAATCGCGTCTTGCACCTTTTTCAAACGCTCGGAAGTCAGCAAGGGCGCATGAAAATCAATGCCTTGTGCCGCGCACAGCAATTCAATCGCCACAATCGCAGCCGTGTTCTGTGCCATGTCTTCCAGACGGCGCGCCGCAAAGGTTGCCATGCTGACGTGGTCTTCCTGATTAGCCGAAGTAGGCAGGCTATCCACACTGGCAGGATGTGCCAGCGACTTGTTTTCCGAAGCCAGAGCCGCCGCGGTCACATGGGCAATCATGAAGCCCGAATTCAAACCCGCAGAAGGCACCAGGAACGGTGGCAAGCCAGAGATGCTGGCATCAATCAACAAAGCGACTCGACGCTCTGCCAAGGCACCAATTTCAGCAATCGCCAGAGCCAAGCCATCGGCAGCGAACGCCACCGGCTCGGCGTGGAAGTTGCCTCCGGAAATCACCTGATCCGGCTCGCCATTCTTGCCGGGAAACACCAGCGGGTTATCCGTGACAGCATTGGCTTCCGTCAGCAGGCTTCGTTCGTTCTGCGTGATCAGATCCTGAATCGCACCCATGACCTGGGGCTGACAGCGCAAGCTGTAGGGGTCCTGCACCTTGTTGTCATTGTCGCGATGCGACTGACGAATCTGGCTGCCAGCCAGCAGCTCCCGGTACAGGCGAGCCGCATATATTTGCCCCGGCTGTCCACGCACCTCATGGATGCGCGCATCAAAAGGCGCATCACTGCCTTTGGCGGCGTCCACGCTCAAGGCACCGGCCAGAATCGCATTACGGAACAAGGTCTGGGTGCGGAACAGGCCGTTCAGGGCCAGAGCCGTAGACACTTGCGTGCCATTGATCAGCGCCAAGCCTTCCTTGGCAGCCAGCACAATGGGAGTGATACCCGCATTGGCCAACGCCTGCTGGGCTGGCATCCATTCGCCCTGCCACTTGGCCTGTCCTTCCCCGATCAGCGTCAAGGTCATGTGCGACAAGGGCGCCAGATCACCCGATGCGCCCACCGAACCTTTGGACGGGATGAAAGGCACCACGCCCGCATTCAGAATATCCAGCAAGGTCGTAACCACATGCGAACGTATGCCCGAAAAGCCCCGTGCCAAGCTGGCAATTTTCATGGCCATGATCAAGCGGGCCACTGCATCGGACACCGGCTCGCCCACCCCCACGGAGTGCGACAGAATCAGGTTCTTTTGCAGTTGCTCCAGATCGTGGTCGGGAATGCGTTGCTGGGCCAGCTTGCCAAAGCCGGTATTGATGCCATAAGCCGGATTACCTTCCCGGATGATCTTGGCCACAATGGCCGAGGACGCATCCATGGCCCCGATCGCCTCTGGTGGCAGAGTCAGAACAGTCGGTTCCTGCCAGATTTGGCGCAGCTGTGCCAAAGTCAGTGCGCCGGGAGAAAGCTCGATACTCTTGCTCATTTATCTGTCCTGTTTTTCTTACTTGATCATGGGCAATGTCAGCCCGAAATTCTTGGCCGTTTGAATCGCCAGCTCGTAGCCGGCATCCGCATGACGCATCACACCACTGGCGCAATCGTTAATCAAGACCCGCTCCAGACGGGCCGCAGCCTGCTCACTACCGTCGGCCACAATCACCATGCCAGCATGCTGGCTGTAGCCCATGCCCACCC